>JAAZLY010000250.1 GCA_012799115.1 Bacillota bacterium | reverse complement strand
GGAAAACCCGTTAAGGGCATAGCTCCGCCACATATGGGAACAAGAGCAGCAAAGGCCTGGGGTTGATGACTCGCCCAATGCCACGTGCCAAAGCCACCCATGCTCAATCCTGTAAGATAAAGTCGCTTTGTATCGACGGGATAGGTTGCTATGACCTCCTCCAACAGACAGTCTAAGGCGTCGAGGTTGCGGTCCCATGTCGAATCGACAGGGCACTGTGGTGCCACCATGATAAAAGGAAACTCCCTTCCCTCCTCCACTTCGCGCACAAGCCCCTGGCTCGCTAGAGTTGTCATGTCTGTCCCTCGCTCGCCAGCTCCATGTAAGAAGATAACCACGGGCCACTTCTTGGCTTGGTCCGCAGAGAAATCACGGGGCAGATAGACACGATAAGGAAGGGTTAGGTGTTTTGCAATCGTCTTCTCCAGACTGTGCGTAATGAGACGCAAGAGGCATCATCCTTTCCTTGCCTAGATACACAAGTCGGTAATCATTTCTTCACGGAAATCCGATCTCCTTGCTAGTAGCGAAGAAAGATACGCTCCCTTGGCCGGTGCCAAAGGCACCTCTACAATTGGGCTCTGGGGAAACATGAGCCGTAGTAGATGTTGCACTCGTGCACGAATTGTCTCAGAACCCAAGAGCACTTGTCCGTACAATCCAATGGTGGGTTTGTGACCACCCACCCCACGAAACAGTTCAGTCGCCATGCGAACTAGATCCAAGGCAATATCGTGGGCCATCTCCAGCGCCAACATGCTTCCATGACAGGCAAGCCGATCTAAGCTATCAGCGAACGCAGTGATGTCCTTGCCCAGAGAAAACAGGGTCTTCATATGTAAAAGGCCTTCTTTGCATTTCTCATAGGCCATATCTTCTGTCTCTGCTAATTTACGATTTATCCGGACCAGAGGGCTCCACGAGAAACTGTCTTGTCTGGTTTGAAACTGTCTGCCCTCAGCATCCTCCAAGAAGGCCAAGCCGCAATGACCTCCAATTAGGATTAAGCGGTTTTCGCTACCACGCATTCCTAGAAGAGAACTTGTGGCGAAGTCCTCCACATTCACATCGACTCCCTTTAAGAATCCCGAAACCAGGTCGAAGGTTCTCCAGTCCGACACCGTAAAGTCTGCTTTATACGTAAAACAAGCCTCTACCAGACGAGAACATCCGTCCAAGCCTATAGTCTGACGGACTAGATCTCGAAAGTTTCTTCGCGCTTGTTCCATTCCCCAATAATGATGGTTCACGGAGCCTCCGGTACTAGTAGCAATAATCCTACCCGAAAGGTCGCCTACAACAGCGGAAGCAAAACGGTCGTTGTCAGCGATACCCATAATAAAACGTTTCCCCATGTGTAGCAGCTTGAGTATCCGTGTTTGACCACAGATCAACTATCATTAAAATTCTGTCTATTCAAGGCTAAACACAGACTACTCGTAGCTTTCCCTCCTTTATGCCGAATTGCGCAATCTTTCACATTATACCACGTATGACGAAATAAACCTAGTTGTCCGGGACATGGGCTAGACCTCGTTCTCAGCCCCTACCGCAACTTGATGTAGAACATCTCCCAGAATACTCCTTCCGGTGATACCCCGCAGGGCACTATCCGCCTTCAACACGAGGCGATGGGCCAAGACTGGTATGGCCATAGCTTTCACATCATCGGGCGTAACATAGCTCCGATTGTCCAGGGCAGCTAGGGCTTGAGCTGCCCGAATGAGAGCTAGACTGCCCCTAGGCGACGCTCCCAGTTGGACCTGAGCTTGTTGCCTGGTTTGCTGAACAATGCGTACTGCATAATCACGCACCGATTCTTCCACAAAAACCTCCCTGACCACCTGCTGCAGCTTGACCACCTCACTAGGTTCAGTCACCGGACCCAAAGCAGTAATGGGATGATCCCCTTGCATCCGAAGCAAAATCTCGTTCTCTTCAGCCACTGTCGGATAGCCTAGTTGGAGCATTAAGAAAAACCTATCCAACTGGGCTTCTGGCAAAGGAAACGTTCCATCAAACTCGACAGGGTTTTGAGTCGCTACAACCATAAAGGGCCGGGAGAGCTTGTGGGTAGTGCCATCAACTGTAACCTGCCCTTCGCCCATGGCCTCCAAGAGGCTGGATTGAGTGCGTGGTGTCGCCCGATTGATCTCGTCTACCAGGACTATCTGTGCCATGATTGGTCCTGGTCGGAAGACAAAATCCTCTTCTTTTTGGTTGAAGACCGATAGGCCAGTAATGTCCGTGGGTAACAGGTCAGGTGTGCATTGTATGCGACTGAAGCTGCCTCCAAACGATGCGGCTAGACACCGGGCTAACATCGTCTTTCCTACCCCGGGAACATCCTCCAAAAGGACATGCCCTTCACTTAATAAGGCCACTAGAAGTAGCTTCTTAGTGGACTCCTTTCCCACCATGACCTTGGCGATATTGGCTGTGACCCTCTGGCCAAACTTCGCAACATCACTTGTCGTTGACTGTGGCATCTGATCCTTCTCCCTTCAAGTTCTCGATGTTTTCTATGATTTCAGCACCAACCTCCAGAAGACGCTGTTCTTCTGAGTTAGTGACGTTGTGATCGCTGTAGCGCACCTCTTGATAACCAGAGAAAAACTCTCCCACCGCTTCCTTCCCTTGAGGCAGTTTGTCATGTAGGATTTCTCCATACTCCCACACCGTTAAGCTAGGCCTGTAGTACAGCCCCCTCCGCCCCGCTTCTTTGGCTATCTGGCGAAACATAGCTCGGACATTCTTCAGTAGAGGCCTTCTCTTGTGAGTGGGGTTTCTGGATAGGTCGTCTCCCGGCAAGGAAGGTCTCTGCCTCTGGCTGGATACCTGCAGATAACTCCTGATCTTCCTGGCGCCATGAAGAAGCTGTCCAAAAGCACTTTGCATCCCCCGATAGATTTGCACAGCTAATCGCGGTAAGCCCTTGAGTCGTTCGATTTCGGCTCCGAGGATCTGAGTGATGATAAAGCCAATAATCCCTAAGAATAGTAGCCCTACGACAATCATTATGGCAAAGATGGTAGCCGCAAGTATGATACCCCAGGGACCTGTGGCTATTTCCTCGGAAAACGCTAGAACCTCCATCTCCTGCTGGCTATTCCCTCCAGAGCTCTCCATTTCAATTAGCGGATCCGGGCTATGAAACACAAAACCGCGCATGATCTCGGCAATCCTTGCAGCAGTCAACGGCCAGTAGTCAACAGGCGCCACATTCACAACAAGCATCGTGCAGAGTAACAAGGTTAGAAGAGTACGAACCCAAATCTGCCCGAGGACCGGATTTACATCCGCTTTAGCGTGGTTCCAGAGAATTTGCAGACGAAAGAGATAGGCACACGCCTGCAAGGCTAACCCACTAACCACCGCTATGGTACCCATCGCCCGGAGAAAAGCCAACTCTCCCCCCATGACTCTCACCCCAGTAGACCTGCAAGTGATGGCCAACAGGGCGATAAGGGCTCCAAACACTAACAAACGCTGCCAAAAATATAAGATCGATCCCTTAGTTGCATCCCCGCTCTCCAATGATTCATACTCCCAGGTCACGGTAGAAGCTCCTTGGTCTCCGAGGTAATCGGCCACTCGTTCCATGTAAGCAAGTTGCGAACCATAGCCTCTGGCCATCAGCCAAGTGCAAAGGACAAATGCACTATAGGTAGCGAACACATCAAGGGCACGACCGGCAAGAAAGTACAATGGTCCCAGCCACAAGACTAACTCGAAGAGTCGAACCAGAAATGGCGTACGCGGGCTTAAATAATAGGCACTAAAATAGGCGCTTTCGAGGGCAGCGAAAAACATGATGAAACCAAGCCAGAATGGAACATCCAAGCCGGGGAAAAGTAAGACTATGTACCGGCCAAGAATGGACACGATGGCCAAGCTGAATAGGGCGGCTAAGGCAGGCAATAGACCTTTGGTTTTCATACGATCCCACCTCCGCGCGAAACAGAGAACACTTGTAGAGCCGATCCATAAGGACGGTGTAGAAGATCTCGATGCAACACTTCATCCACAACAAAGATCTGGATTTGACAGCCCCTTCTCGCTAGCTTCCATGCCTCTTCTATAATCTCTGGTGTGTCCTGAGCCACTACCCATAGGAGGATCGTGGCACTAGCAAGGTTAAGTGTGCTTTCCCTCAATAGGCCGAGGAACTCCTGCTCTTCCTGGGTTTTCACAGCGGCCAGAATCGTTAAGATCTGCGTCAGCTGGGTCATACCCTGGCGGGGAGAGACATGAACTGTCCCGTGGATTTGCGATGGAGCCACCTCCTCTGGCAAGTACTCCATGAGGGCAGCATTCGAGACAAACCCACAGGCTTCTCCCCTCTGAATTAAGTGAGCGGCTAGCGAAGCGACCGTAGCTATGGCCAGCTCGGTGGTTGCGTGAAACGTAGAAACCTCGTAGGATTCTTTATAGAGATCAAGAAACAGCACACAGGTGGCCGTTACGGTATGGTCAAACTGCTTAACCTGCAAGGTCTGTGTCCGGGCAGTGGCAGGCCAGTGAATAGTACGCAGCTGATCTCCTTCTTGGTACTGACGTAAGCCTGCGAGCCGTGTAGGGTCGGGGTTGATACGCTGGAGCGCCTTGAAACTACCAATAGAGAGACGGGCCGGCAGAGTCAGTTCTGTCAGTTGAAATATCTCGGGAAAGACAACTACGGTCTTGCCTTCGTCCACCCTAAAACTCTGCGTTCGAACACCAAAGAAGTCGCCTACTGAGACATCAAGTGCTCCTAGGCGATAGACACCCCGTTCTCTGGCCGTGATTTGAAAATGGAGCTTGTGTGTGGCGTGGGGTGCAAGGGAAAAGACACTTCTTTGGGGGTGACTTCCAGTGCGAAGAGCCGCGGGGATACGATCAAATATCGAGATCCAGGCAAAGGGAAAAAAGGTTGGGTTTGCGACCTGCAGTCCAAGGGCGCGGGAGTCCCCTGGGAACAGGTAATAGTCTTCAGGAAGACGGCTTACCTGCAAGTTCACGGCCGCCTTCTTCTGCCAAAATGGAAGGATAAAGAAGAGAAAGAGACAGATGTATGCGAGAGAATAGGCGGGGCGCGTCCCCCACAAAAGGGCGACGGCGATAGTCAACACTGTCAAAACCTTCCACTGCACCAAATGGATCCCCCCCTTGCATCATACTCTTCGAGCCTGATGTGGCAAATCCTGTTGATTTTCAAGGTGAGTTAGGTATACTGAGGACAGCCTCACGAAACAAAATGAGGGGGATATCTATGAGATGGGAATTAATATCGCTACCGATTGTAGCTGCCATCATTGGTTGGGGCACGAATGTGATTGCCATTCGAATGCTCTTCTGGCCTCGGGAACCAATACGCATCCTTGGCCTTGAGCTCTTGGGTGTTCTTCCCAGGCGTAAGGGGGACATTGCCCAGAGCATTGGCGAGGTGCTCGAAGACGACATCCTGCCCGTCGACGATCTCATTGCTGCAGTAAATACTGAGGATACCAGGGCACAGGTAGCGGAACTTATTACAGATAATCTAACGGCCAAGATTCAACGATTCTTGCCTCGTTTCATTATGGAGCAGGCCGAAGATAAGATTCGATACCACCTGAGAGACCTATTGGACTCCGAGATCGAGAGTCTCTTCGATCAGCTCGGCCATAGTCTTAGTCATGATCTGCAAAGCAAAAGGCTACTTGGCAAGCTTGTAGAAGACAAGATCAACTCCTTCGACCTCATCCATCTTGAGAAATTGGTGTTAAAGGTGACCAAGAACGAACTGCGCTACATCGAGTTCTTTGGAGCGATTTTGGGCTTCATAATTGGCTTGGTCCAAGTAGCACTAGTCGCCGTATTGTAAAAAAGACCCCTGCACGGGGTCTCGAAGGTTATTTCTTGATGAAAATCTGTGTCACATGATAGCTTGTCCCCTGTTTGACGATCCCTACACCGATATGTGTATAACCGGAATGTAGGATGTTAGCGCGATGACCCGCACTATTCATGAACAAGGGGTGTGCTCTAGCAACGCTGCCTGTACGGGCTATATTCTCGCCCGCCCGGGAGTAGCTCACTCCAGCCCTATCTAGCATTGTGTAAACGGTGCCTAGGGTTGGCGACACATGGGAAAAGTAGTTGTTGACTGCCATATCATGACTCTTTTGCTTGGCCAGAGAGACTAGGCTGTAATCGATCTTAAGTGCCTGCAAGCCGTTTTTGGTTCTCTCCTGATTCACCTGGTTGATCAGAGTCTGCTCATCACTTGTCAGCGATGAACTAGGCAATGGCACCTTAGTTCCGGGATTACTAGGCTGCGCCGGTAATATTGGACTGCCAGGATTTGGCGTTGGATTTGGCGTAGGATTGGGCTGTGGATTTGGTTGTGGAGTTGGTTGTGGGTTCGGCTTCGGGTTCGGACTTGGCCAGCTCGGCTGGTTCCAGGATGGTGGTTGTATATTGGGTTGGACTGGTGCCCACCATCCCCACGAAGCTTCAGCTAGTGGTGCCACAAACAGAACACAGACCAGGACAAACAACAGAATGCGCTTCAAGCTGATTTCCTCCTAGATATTTAGTAGTATATCGTGTCCTATTATAACAGGATTGGACAATCAACTTGAAATGCAAATTCTGGGACTATCCTACTACACTTGGCTTCTACGACTCAGCTCCTTCACAACTTGGGGTATCGAGAGCTCCCCTCGAAAAGCAATCTCGCCATCGATGATCACAAGGGGTAAGGGACCTTCCTTTTTCCAGTGGTCCTTCGCTTCCCGACTTCTCACATCGAGAAGACGCACCTTGTGATTCGGGCCTAAGCTCCTTTTTACTGCACGTTTCAAGTATAATACTGCCTCTCCCAGAGGCATGTTCTTTCTTCAGCCCCCGCATGATGAGAGGGGGGAATTTCCTTTGCCATAGACAATGATCTCCACATCTAGCCCTCCAGTCTCCTGGTTTTGGACTAGTATATGAGCTAACCCCTCCTAAGGACCCTCGCCCAAAAGGGAAGGGGCTTGTTTTTTTCTGCATCCTCAAGTACTCCAATGCGCATTCTGGTCCTGGCTAATCCCTGCTCTAACTGGTTCAGACTGTCTTCCCATGCTTTCACCTTCGCCTCCTGGGTCTGTTGGAGACTAAGCAGACGACGTTCTAGGCGTTCGATCCTGGTTACTAGAGGTGTCATATCGACTGGTTCTGGCAGCCTAAACTTCTGTTTCCATTGAACGACTTCCTCTCGGACCTTCTCCCATTCCTGTAGAGTCCGAAAAGCCTGTTCCATAAAGGCGGCTTGTAGTCTCTGATCCGCATCGTCCCTCTGTTTCACTTCAGGGGCTGACGTCGGTGTTGGTGTCGGTGTCGGTGTTGGTGTCGGTGCTGGTGTCGGTGCTGGCGTCGGTGTTGGCGCTGTGTCAAGAGTCTCCCTCTCCTCCTGCTGGGGCTCTGGCGGTTCCAGTTCAGCCTCTACTTCAAGCACCTCAATTCTAGGTTCGTAAACAGCAAGCGTCTGGTTCCCTTCAACGACCCATTCGTAATCGTAGTCCTCACGTGGGACTGCCCTTCGGTCACTCCATTGGTCAAAAGGTGCCTCGTAAAACTTGCTTTCCTCGCCCCAATAGACGTTCCATGTACCATCTTTGAGAAAATAGCCCACACTAGACGCATGGCCTTCTCCAGAGGAGACTTGCACAACCGCAGACCACTCCCCCTCCTTATGCCGAACCTGTAGGGTGTTCTTTTTTCTGTCTTCTTGCCAAAATAAGTATAAGCGTCCTGGAATGTGAATGAACTGGGGATAACTGCATCGTTCCTCAGAAAACCCCACAGCTCCACTCCAAAGGCGGCGCTCCAGGTCAAAGACTCTATAGAGTAACTGCTGGTCTGCATGCCCACAATAGACCAGGTGCAAGTAGCCATCGTCATGCCAGCTCGCCGCGTAACTGGAACGATCGGCGAAGACATTGATGGAGACGGTTTGAGGAATACTCCACTTGCCTACATAGCTTTGGTGCCTCAACTGGACACCATGTCCCACAGCCTGCTGCACAAAGTAGAAAAGATGACTGTTACCAGCACCATCACCAACAAGACGGCCGCCTCCCCGATAGACTTGGCCAAGCTCAATTCGCTCACTTCTAAACTCATCCGACCCTCGAAAGCACCAAGCGTAGTCCTTGTTCGCAAAGCCCACGATGTGGATCGTTTCACCATGAACCACAACTGCGAAATCATCTACACTCTCCTGTAACACCCTAGCCTTCCCCTGCATAGAGTGGATTACCAAAGAACCATCGCGCAGCTCGACACTACTGAATTTTGGATGTTTGATTTTGATTAACAAAGCGACACCTCCTCACAACTAAAGTATGCAGGAGCCTGGACATTCAGACATTTTCTTGTGAGCTACGCACCGCATTTCACAGTTCGCATAGTATGGTTTAGAGAAAGGAGGATTAAGTATGAATTGTGATTATGAACCCGATTTCGAGCGGGAGGTCATTTACGTCAATAAGGTCTACAACGAGTGTTCCATCATCGACTGCCCTACCTATCGTATTCCAATTCCCCCCACCTTCCCGTTGGCAGTCAACATAGTTGACTGTGCCATTACCGACATTGTCGCCGAAGGCATCATTGTTGGGAATGACGAGATCGACATCGTTGTCAACTTTGTCATGAATGTCGAGTATGACAGCAATGGAACAAGCCAGTTTATCCAACAGACTGCCCAGTATCGCCGTCGTGGGGTACGTCTGGAGGGTGCTGTTCCTGGGATGAATGTGGTGATCCTACCCCTCGTCCGTTGCTTATCTTGTCGAGCTGTTGACGGAGGAACAGTCATTGAGTGCGATGTGGGTATCTACCTAGTGCTAAAAGCCGTCGCCCTAGTTCAGTTGGAAGTCTTGGGCCGCTTTGCCCCCGAACCACCAGAGTGTGAGCAGGTGTCTCCCATTGGTTGCGCAGAATGGTTCGAGCTGGCGGAATCTGGTGCGTTCTGGCCTCCATTTCCACCACAGCCACAAAGAGAGCATCGGTAAGGAAAGCCCAAGTCCAGCGTTTAGCTGGATTTGGCTTTTCCCAGCTTCAGGACAACCCTAGAGAGGACGGTCCACCTTGCGAGTGATCCTTACAACCCGCTTCTACAAGAACGGCCAGACAACCCACGTTACAGACCTTTGCACTGAACTTATGCGTCAAGGACATCAAGTCCTGTTGATCATAAACCACCTCCATGATCCCCCCTACGCTCGGTGGCTCCAAGAGACGATGATACCCCATGTGACAACGACTGAACTTGGCAAACTCAAAAAGAGCATCCATCGGTTGCTCCCCCAGCCCCACATTATTCATAATCATTCCGTACGCACCCTGCCACTAGCTAATACCTTGGGAAAGATCTTTCAGATCCCCAAGGTCACAACTGTGCATTACCTAGACTTCGATGCTAACCTCTTATGTACACAGGATGCTGTGATCTCGATTAGCCAAGAGATGCAGGCACAGCTTAAGAAGTTGGGCATTACCAGCCATGTTATAGAAAATGGAGTCCGTATACCAAAGCAGTTATCTACCAGAAACACTTGGAAAAAGGCTGCACTCTTCCTAGCACAAGTGACTCCCGCCAAGGAAGCGAATTTTCGGCAAATGACCGAAAGCCTTTTAGATTGGGGATGGACCATCACTAGTGCAGGCAACTGGTCTCATAGAGGCGTGACTGCCCACGGATGGATCAATGATGTAGGAGCTGTGTTAAGGGACAGCGATTTGGTGATTGGTAGCGGGCGTGCCGTACGTCAAGCTATGGCTTGGGGTAAGCCTGCTTGGGTCTTAGGTACGTACTCTGATGGTCTCGTTACGCCAGAAAACATAGTGCAACTTGAAGAAACCAATTTTAGCGGCCGCTTCAGCAAGCAGCCCTTCTCTCGAAGCAAAGCAAGCGTTTATCTAGAGAATCCCTCACCCAAGGAAATGCAGGAATTAGGGCACTTTGGAAGAAGACATGCTACAGAGCAGTTCTCCATTGAACGCATGGTGAAAAAATTGGTCCTGATCTATGAGAGTTGTCTCTTGAAATCTTCGGGGGAAAAGGAAACTTAAACAGGAATACCGAGGAGAGTGTCAAAAATAAAAGGGAGTGGAAGGGGGAGATATTCATGAAGCTTGTGATCACCGTAGTCGAAGACAATGATGTTGCCTTCTTGATGGAAGCCCTAATTGACAAAGGATTTCAAGCCACTCGACTAGCCAGTACAGGAGGCTTCCTCCTCCAAGGAAATACAACGCTGTTAATCGGAGTGCAGGATGGCGAAGTCGATGACGTTATCAAGATCATCAAGTCCACATGTGCACCGCGTAAAAAGATCATTCCTCAAATGACGCCTGAGCTTCCCACAGCAATAGGCGTTCCTGTTGAGATAGAAGCCGGCGGTGCGATTGTATTTGTGATCGAAGTCGATCAGTTCTGGAGGCTATAAGCTGAAGAGCCAAGCGAGCAAAACAAGGCTATTAGCTGTAGCGTGAGCTATGATTGGAATCACGATGTTCTCGGTGCGTACAAATAGGATGCCTAAGAGAACTCCGGCAATTAGGACCGGAACAAATTGAAGCAGATAAAAGTGCAGGAGTGCAAAGGTAAGGGCAGAAAAAATCACTGCTTTCTTGCCTCCATAGCGCTCCCTCCATAGATTCAAGAGTAAACCCCTGAAAAAGAGCTCTTCGCCTAGAGGTGCACCAACGACCAAAAGGAGCACTATGCCGAGGAGAATCAGGGGTTCTTTGCTATTCAGCAAAGCTCCCGCGCTACCGATTTCCCTGAGTATTTGGCGTTGCACTACCTCATGGCCAACAAGTTCGATGGCAATCCTTTGACTCAAGACCCCTGATAGACGATTGGCAACATGAATTCCCAGACCCGCTAGAAGGCCCTGAGCAAACATATGGCCTAGGGGTTGTTTCACCTTCTTTTGAGAGAACCCCATGATGCCTGCTAGTACAAATAGGGTCTGCTGCAAAACAAGAAGACCGAGGCGAACTTCTTGCGTTGCAGGGAGCAGATGAGCCCCAAGGGACATGAAGACAAGTGCTCCGAGTACGCCAATAATCCAAAGTGCCCTCGGGTCCAATCCATTCACATCCTTCCTAGTAAGATCAAAGAGGCGCACCTGCGCCCCCTTTTAACATCATCTCTTCTGCAAGCTGGAAAACCTCTGATAATCGTTAACAGGATAAGGTGTCCGTGTCATGATTTCCCACCAATAACGATACGCTTCCCCATGTAGTGCATTCCAGTAAAACCTCACATCTGAGTAGCCTATGGTGATCGCCTCCTTTATACCACTTGTACGCACATGTGGGAGGGTATGCCATAGTCCGCGATTCCTAAATTCGATAATTCGGTGCCTCTTTGGTAATCTGGACATGATGAGGATGGCTTTCCTGCGTTCCTGCAGGGGTAATTCTGACAAAGCGACCCTTGGAGTAAAGGCTCTGCAGATCAGGTGCACCGCAATAACCCATTCCAGCCCTCAAGCCGCCAATCAGTTGATAGATCGCATCAGGCAGAGAGCCCTTGAAAGGTACCCGACCCTCGATCCCTTCAGGAACCAACTTGTTCGCATCACTTTGGAAATAGCGATCCTTACTTCCCGCTTTCATAGCCCCCAGGGAGCCCATGCCCCTGTACACTTTGTAGCTACGTCCCTGGTAGATTTCTGTCTCACCAGGGCTTTCCTCCGTTCCGGCGAGGAGGCTACCGAGCATCACGGTTTGACCTCCTGCGGCCAGTGCCTTGACAATATCACCAGAATAACGAATCCCGCCATCGGCAATAATGGGAACTCCGTGCTTCGCCGCTACTTGGGCACAATCCCAGATGGCCGTAAGTTGGGGAACCCCGACGCCTGCAACAACCCTTGTGGTACAGATCGATCCAGGGCCAATACCAACTTTGACTCCATCGGCCCCCGCTTCGATTAGGGCCTGCGTGGCCGCCGCAGTGGCTACATTACCAGCCACAATTTGTACACGTTGTCCATAGCGTTCCTTCAGCTCCCGCACAGCATCAAGAACCCCTCTAGAATGACCATGGGCGGTATCGATTACCAAAGCATCCACCCCTGCATCCACCAGGGCATTACTCCGTTCAATGCGGTCAGGACCCACGCCAACGGCTGCTGCTACGACAAGACGTCCTGATTCATCTTTAGCCGAATCAGGATATTGTCTGGCCTTCTCAATGTCCTTGATCGTAATGAGGCCTTTGAGCGTGTAGCTGTCATCCACAAGAGGCAGCTTTTCGATTCGATACTTATGTAAAATAGACTTTGCTTGTTCTAGCGTCGTATTCACCGGTGCCGTAACCAGGTTGTCCTTGGTCATGACATTACCAATCGGCTGGTCCACATTCTCCTCAAAAACCAGGTCCCGATTTGTCAGGATTCCCACCAGTTTGCGCTCTTGATCTACAATTGGTACACCCGAGATGCGATATCGCGCCATCAAAGCCAAGGCATCGCTAATTAAGTGTTGGGGATGCAGATAAAAGGGATCCACAATAACTCCACTCTCGGATCGCTTCACGCGATCCACCTCTCCTGCCTGCTCATAGATGGAGAGATTTTTATGAATAACTCCTATTCCACCTTCTCGGGCCATGGCAATGGCCATGCGAGACTCTGTAACAGTATCCATACCCGCACTTACAAGCGGTATATTAAGACGTATCTTCCGAGTAAACCACGTCGCCGTATTCACATCTGATGGTAAGACTTCTGAAGCCATAGGGATCAACAGCACATCATCAAATGTAATCCCTTCTAAGCCAAACTTCTCATGAAAATCCACATTGTAGCCCCCCTACTTAAGTGAATGCTCCCTGCATTTTGTGGATATTTTATCATAACCGGAGTAAATAGCAACCAAAAAGCACCGAAAAAAGCAGGAAACCTGAAGCGGGATTAGAATTAGCATCATGTGTAGGAGTGAATATAGGAGGTATTGAAAGATGGATATTCGTAGAGTTGCAGTACTAGGCGCAGGTCGCCTTGGCCGCGGCATCGCCGAAACAGCTGCTGGAAAAGGCTATGATGTAGTACTTTTTTCGCAAGGAGCTGGCGGAGCAGATGCTGTTGCTCGCATTGAAAAAAGTCTGGATCGGAAATTAGCCAAATGGGGAATTACCGAATCAGAAAAAAGGCTCATTTTGGGCCGTATTAGTTATACCCAGGACCTCAGAGAGCTTAGCAACGCAGATTTGTTGATTGAGGCAACCTTGGACCATATGCATATTAAGAGGGAACTACTGCAGACGGCTGACCAACTGTGCCGTCCTGAGGTGGTGTTCATCTCCGCGAGCTCCACGAAGAAGGTGACTGACTTGGCCAACGAGATCAGTCGAGGCGATATGCTTGTAGGCCTACACTTCATTCCCCCAGTCCCAGATGTGGCCGTCGCCGAGCTCGTACGAGGCGCCCGTACTGGCGATCACGCAGTCGAAGTTGCAAAAGCTTTCGCCCAGCGCCTCGGGAAGACAGTAGTAGAAATTGCTGAGAGTAGCGGTTTGGTGAATCCCAGAACCTTGGTGGCCATGATCAATGAGGCTGCGTACTTGGTAGATGAAGGAGTATGCGAAGCCGCTGATGTGGATCTGATTCTCAAGTCCAGTTGGGGCATGAAGCAAGGTCCTCTGGAAATGGCGGACCGGCTCGGTCTCGATCTCGTCCTTAACTGGATGGAGCAGTTGCAGATGACATTCGGTCCACGTTACGCCCCCTGTCCCATTCTTCGTCGTTATATCCGCGAGGGCCGGCTTGGTGTTAAGACCCGACTGGGTTTTCTTGCGTATTCCGAAGATGATGCTGTCTTGACTGACGATGAAGGCGACAAGGAGGATTAATCATGAATATTTTTGTATTAAACTGTGGTTCTTCTTCGCTAAAATACAAGCTCTACGCTATGGAGAATGAGCAAGTCTTAGCAGAAGGACGAGTAGAACGTATTGGACAAGAGAATGCCATAATCACTCACCAATCGACGGGAAAAGAGAAGGTCTCCAACACGATGCCAATTCTAGAGCATACTGTGGCTATCCGGGAGTGTCTAAATCTATTGACACATGCCGAGCACGGAGTGATTAAGAATGTGAATGAGATCGATGCCGTTGGTCACAGAGTGGTCCATGGCGGTGAGTCGTTCTCCGATTCAGTCTTGATCAACGAACGTACCAAGGAGATTCTCGATTCGTTGGCAGAACTCGCACCCTTGCACAATCCGGCTAACGTGACGGGAATTCGGGCTGCTGAAAAAATCATGCCAAAGACACCGCAGGTAGCTGTCTTTGATACGGCCTTTCACTCCACCATTCCTCCCCATGCGTTCTTATATGCGATACCCTACAGCGTTTACCAGCGTCACAAGGTAAGGCGTTACGGGTTCCACGGAACGAGTCACAAGTATGTGTCTCAGCGCGCTGCGGAGATGATGGGTAGAGACATCGCGGATCTAAAGATTATTTCCTGTCATCTGGGCAATGGCGCAAGTATTGCAGCCATTGAAGGTGGAAAATCTGTTGATACCTCCATGGGCTTCACTCCTCTAGAGGGTCTGATGATGGGTACCCGTAGCGGTGATATTGATCCAGGTGCCATCTTCTACATCATGAAAAAAGAGGGACTCTCCCTCCACGAAATCGATTCGATGCTCAACAAGCACTCTGGTCTGTACGGTATTGCTGGAGTTAGTGATATGCGGGATATCGAGAAGGGTATCGAAGAGGATGACAAACTAGCCAAGGTCGCTTTCAATATCTATGAGTACCGTATCCGGAAGTATATCGGATCCTATGTAGCAGCTATGAATGGTGTAGACGCGATTGTGTTCACTGCAGGAATCGGCGAGAACACGCCCGCCCTACGCACAAAGCTTATCTCACATCTCCCATACTTAGGAATTTCCATTAACGAAGAAAACAACAAGAAACGTGGAGAAGACATAGAAATCTCAACGCCTGACTCTAGGGTTAAGGTCTTCGTCATTCCCACCGACGAAGAGCTCGTCATCGCTCGGGATACAGCCAGTCTTACCTCCTAAGAACGCAAAAGGTGCCGCAAGGCACCTTTTATGTTGTGAACCGGTGGCTACCGATCGTAACCTTCGTTGGACGACTGTGCATGAAACGATCTGTTGACTGACGCGGATTGAAAAAGAACAACGCGCCTCCGGTAGGATCCTTTCCTGCCAATGCTTCAAGGGCAGCCCTGCGAGCACTCTCATTCGGGGTCAAGTAAAAACTACCGTTTTGAATGGGCTGAAATGCGTTACGTTGGAATAGGACGCCGCGCAATGTATTAGGAAACTGCGGACTCAACATTCGATTGATAATCACTGCTCCAACCGCAACTTGCCCCACGTAGGGTTCACCACGAGCCTCGGCATGAATCATCTGCGCTAGCCATTCGACTTCCTGTGCAGACAGGGTCACACCTGCTGGATAGTATTTTACAGTATCCAAAGGGACCACTAAACGTTGCCCCACTCTGATGGAATCGGAGTCCAGACTGTTAAGTGCCTTCAACTCTTGCACGGAAAGCCCATATGTAGCAGCAATCCAATACAAGCTATCACCTGGTTGCACCTGATACACTGTTACATGTTGTTTGCGTGCTTGGGCAGGTTGCCCTGCATGCTCAGAAGGCTCAATAACCGGAGTCTCTGTTGCGTCTGGAGCAAGGATTTCCTCTCCTTCGCTGACGCCGCCCCCAATCCCGCCGATCATGGCCGATTGGAAGAGCAATAGGACTGCCAAGGACAAATAGCCCACGGTTACTGCCGTTTCCTTCCTTTGAAGGGATTGTCCAATCATTTTGGAACCTCTTTCTAAGAATGATTGTCATATGATTATACAAGTAATTTGGTAAGGTGTCAATTTCTTGCCAGTATCGAGTAGATCCGTTTCTTAACCGATTATTGCAAATGATACTCGAACATTATATACTGATAAAGAGAGTGAAAGGAGGTTGCCTGGTGAGCCTATTACGGGAGTATCTGACGCCCAGACGCGTCATAGTGTTCGTCCTTATCGCCGTATTTTTGGTCTTTTTCTCCAAGCAACTCGCTACGATTCTCTTACCCTTTCTCATTGGTGTTACGTTCGCGATTATTCTGGAACCCATCATTGGCCTTCTTGAACGGCGCTTACGAGTTCCAAGAGGTCCTGCTGTCTTCGCTACATTAATCTCCGCAGGCGCTTTAGCTGGCTATGGAGTGTTTTTGGTCGTCAGTCAACTAATCGGAGAGTTGGTAGAACTAGCTTCATTATTACCAGAATACCGGGAAACTATTACCAATTTAACCACTGATTTACTTCAACAGGTAGAAATTCTTAACGAAAACCTACCTGCAGTCATGAGCCTTAATATTCAGCTCAGTGTCCAGGAGTTCCTACTCGGACTAGAACAAGGTACTAAGGACCTAATCAATCGCGTCTTGGCTACATTCTCAGGTCTACCTTCGTTCATCGTGGTGAGTATCATAACCTTGGTGGCCACCTTCTTTATTGCCAGGGATAAGGACCAGATCATTGAAGCCTTCATGCAACTGGTACCCCCTCGCGCACGTAACCAAGTGCAGACGTTTAGAGAAACGGTAAGTGTCGATCTATTTGGCTACATCAAAGGCCGTGTCGTCATCCTGCTCATCTCCATACTTATAGCAGGCGTTGGACTCTTTCTCATTGGAACCCGTTATTGGATCTTGCTGGCGATTCTCATTGGAATCCTGGATCAAATCCCGATTGTGGGACCAGGATTTGTGTTCACACCCTGGGTCGCAATGAGTGTTATTGCTGGTGATATT
>JAAZLY010000249.1 GCA_012799115.1 Bacillota bacterium | reverse complement strand
TGGTGACAAAAGCGAAGGGGTTCCACCTGTTCCCATACCGAACACAGCAGTTAAGCCCTTCAGCGGTGATGGTACTGCCACATCTCGTGGTGGGAGAGTAACTCGTCGCCAAGAATTTCTTTGAAGCTCTACACTTCGGTGTAGGGCTTTTTTTGTTCAGCTCCGTACACTGCAAAGGAAGTTTCTGCGTGGTACGCCACCAGCATGGAGATAAATCGTGGGAAGTGGTGTACGTCAGGTGAAGCGAAAATCTTTACAAAATGGCTACTGGCTGATATAGTGTGGTTACACATGACCTTGATTGGAGCATTTGCATGGCGACTAAATTACGGGTTTTTTTGGCACTTTTTGCGTTCTGGATCGTAATCAGCGAAAGACTTCAGTGGGACAGCCTTTTGATTGGGGCAATTTGTTCCGCTGGTGTCATCATGCTCAATAGTGACCTCTTTTGGGGGAAGGGAGACTTGCCGCGCTTTACGTTACGGCGTACCTGGATTATGATTCAACTCCTTGGCATCTTACTCGTGGAAGTCGTTAAGGCGAACATTGATGTGTTGAAATTTGTACTTGGCCGAAAGATTGAATGCAGGCAGGGGGTTGTAGTCTACTGTCCTACATTGAAGCATAAATGGCTCAGGGTAATGCTCGCCAACTTCATAACCCTTACACCTGGCACCATGGTGCTAGACATAGACGGTGATTGCTTTACCGTGCATCTCTTGGACAAGGCATCGGCAGACGGGGTTGTTAAATGGAGTATTGCAGAAAAGCTGAAACGATTGGAGGATGAGTAATGATTCAAACGGTGCTACATGCAGGAGCATATACTCTGATCGTTCTTATGTTTGTGTGCCTAGGGCGTGCGGTTGTTGGTCCTTCTGTGCCCGATCGGGTTGCTGCGATTAACCTAATTGGCACGAAGGCTGTTACAGTACTGGTCTTTGTTGCTTTAGCAACAGGCCAACTGTTTTTTGTCGATGTTGCATTAGTCTACGCCTTGGTAAACTTCCTCACCTCTGTGGGCATGGCCAAGTATATTGAAAAGGGATCCTTGGGCTAGGGGGCCAAAGAATGTTAATGACTCTGCGTGAAATCATTGCTGCCATACTTATGACAGGTGGCGTTTTCTTCTTTCTTGTGAGTGTAATCGGTCTGATTCGCCTACCTGATATCTATATGCGTGTACATGCTACAGCTAAAGGGGATACCCTTGGCTTGGGTTTAGCGCTCCTAGGGGCTGTGGTGTATTTGGGATTTACCTACACGAGCCTGAAGCTTCTCTTGATCATTACCTTCATTTGGATTACCGGTCCAACCGCGGCCCACTTGATTGGAAAGTCCGCCTATCGCACTGGTGTCCCAGCTGCGTGCGGTGATATCCCGGTCAAAGATATTTCTGGAAGGGAGAACCAATCATGACCCTTGTCCATTTCCTTTTACTATTGTTCTTGATCGTCTGTGCCATATTTGTAGGCCGCACTAGGGATCTAATCAGTGCAGCAATTGTGTTTTCTGCCTATTCCCTCACCATGGCCCTTTTATGGCAGCAGCTGGCTTCTCCTGATGTGGCAATCACTGAGGCCGCCATTGGCGGAGGGGTAACAACCTTACTCCTGTTTGCCGCCATTAGTAGAACGCGGAGGATGGAATGATGAAGATTGCGTTGGAAGTTATCACATTGGTGATGATCGGCTTGCTTCTGGTGTTGGTGGTACGTGAAATGCCTCCCTTCGGAAATCCCACAAACCCTGTACATAATGAGGTAAGTGAATACTATCTTTCAAACACACAAGCAGAAACCGGTGTGCAGAATGTTGTGGCGGCCATTATTACCGACTACCGCGGCTTTGACACCTTGGGTGAGCTAACTGTGCTATTAACAGCGATTGCTGGCTTGTTAGCTGTACTACGCAGCTAAAGGGGGAACTTAGATGAGGGATATTATCGTACAAGTTGTAGCACGAATGATGATCCCCTACCTGCAGTTATATGGTCTCTATATAATTCTTTTCGGGCACAACTCGCCCGGTGGAGGATTCGCAGGCGGAACCGTCATTGCTTCAAGCTTGATTCTCTATGTCTTGGCCTTTGGCATTGATGACGAAGACCTACGTCTTTCTGGTTCTGTAGCCCGCGTTATAGAGAGCTGTGGTGCGCTTGCCTATGTAGGTATTGGACTTGCAGGAATCTTTCTAGGCGCCAATTTCCTGAGTAATAAGGGTGCCGGATTTCCACTTGGAATACCTGGACGGTTTTTGAGTGGTGGCACAATTGTTCTTCTGACTATTTCAATTGGACTCAAGGTGGCTTCGACGATGATCACCTTGTTCACAAATCTAGCGGAGAAGGAGAAGGAGGAAGAATAGGAATGGATAATCTCTTTTATGCCATGGCTTTCATTATCTTTCTCACTGGATTTTGGATCATGCTCAGTCATGCCAATTTGATCAAGAAAATTATTGGTATGAATATCATGGAGAGCGCTATTTTTCTTTTTCTTGTAGCCATTGGGTACGTAAAGGACGGTAATGCACCGATTATTGCCGAAACGAACCCTGGTATTACCTACGTAAATCCACTTCCCTCGGCCCTTATCCTCACAGGTATTGTTGTTTCAGTAAGTGTGACTGCCTTTGCTTTAGGTCTTGTTGTGCGCCTTTATCAGCACTATGGTACAGTCGATGTGGATGAGATCACGCGTATGAGGAGCGAGGAACTATGATCAGAGCGCACATAATGCCCTTGACCGTCCTCCTTCCTTTAGTCGGGGCTTACTTTATCTTGTTAGTTGGCTCGAAACATCGAAGCTTAGCTCGTAACGTTGCTTTGGTCACAACTGGGGCAACGTTTGCCATGGTCTGTTTCATCACATACTTGGTCTCGAATCAGGGTACACTTTTCTATCATTTGGGAGGATGGGCACCTCCCTTGGGAATCGAGCTGCAAGCGGATCCCATTACGGCGTTCCTACTCTTGACCTTTGCCGGCGTTTCTTTTTTTGTCATTCTCTTTGCCTACGATATTTTGCCCGATGAGATTAATTCCAAGGTCATCACCCGCTATTATGCCCTTTACTTGGTGTTACTCGGTGCGCTCTTGGGCATTGTTCTATCGAATGACTTCTTTAATATGTATGTGTTCTTGGAAATCTCCTCCATTGCGGCCGCAGCCCTTGTGGCGGTCAATGGGGACAAGCTTGCTATGGAAGCAAGCATTAAGTATTTGGTAATGAGTACCTTGGGATCGGGCACAGTATTAATGGGTATTGCAGGCCTGTATATGGTTACAGGATACCTCAATCTAGATTATTTGGCCGGTGCCCTCCCGCAAGCCTACGCAAGCTATCCTTTGACCGTCTTGATGACCCTGGCCATGCTGACGGTAGGTATCGCTGTTAAGGCTGCCCTTTTCCCCTTGCATGTCTGGCTACCTGATGCGCATGGGTCGGCACCTACATCGTCGAGTGCTATTTTATCTGGACTCGTTGTAAAAGTGTATATCGCAGTCCTACTCAAGCTATTGTACAGGGTCTTTCCCTTGGATTTTTTGACCACCTTGCCTTTGCAGGGTAGCCTCTTGGTCATGGCCACTCTGGGGATCTTCATCGGATCGATTATGGCTATCCGGCAAAAGGATATCAAGAAGATGCTGGCCTATTCCACTGTGGCCCAAATTGGTTATGTTTTTTTGGGCATTGGTTTGTTTTCAGAAAAGGCGATGACAGGTGCGATTCTGCATGTGTTTAACCATGCTGTGATGAAAAGCATGCTCTTCTTGTCTGTGGGACTCTTGATTAAGTACAGTGGGAAAAGAACGATTGCTGATCTAGCGGGTCTGGGCAGAGTCTACCCGATCCCTATGATCGCTTTTTCGGTAGGAGCTTTGTCTATGGTTGGCATTCCTCCCTTAAGTGGCTTCATCAGCAAATGGTATCTCGGTCTAGGTGCACTAGAGGCGAACCACCTTCCATTCCTCTTGGTTCTTCTACTCAGTAGTCTCTTGAACGGCTTTTATTACATGCCTATTGTGATTGCGGGGTTTTTCAAGAAGGAAACCGTGGAAATTCAGACCCACAAGGTTCCCATGGGTGCTCAAATCTCTTTGATCGTCCTAATTGGGGCCACATTTTTCTTTGGTCTCTTCTCGAATATCGTTGTCGACTTTCTGGCCCCAACAGTGCAGGGGCTTTTTGAAGTGTTTGGAGGGGGAATCTAATACTCATGTCCAGCACGACCAGCATTATACCTTTACTCTTAGTGTTGCTTCCCACTCTAGGAGCGGGGGCTGTTGTGATTGCCGCCCGTTATGGCGACCAATTACGTAGTCAGGTGACCAACGCTGTTGCTTTTGCTACGTTTGCCATCGCATGTTGGCAGTTTTACCTCGTTCAGCAGGGGACGAACTTGGTTTATACTCTAGAGGGATTTATGCAGTTTGGACTGCGCTGGCAAGTTGACTATGTAGGTGCAGTGTTTTCTGTCGTCGTCACCCTCGTCTGGTTCTTAGCTACCGTGTTTGCTAGAGAATACATGGCACATGAACATCATCAGACACGCTTTTTTGCTTTCTGGACCTTTACCCTTGGTGGTACAGTAGGTGTTTTTGTGGCTGGGGACTTGTTTAGTCTCTTTCTCTTCTTTGAAGCGATGACGTTTGCCGCTTACGTCTTGGTAATCCACGAACAGGATCCAGGGTCTATGCAGGCCGGTAATGTATATCTGTACTTAAGTGTGGCGGGGGGACTTGCTCTTTTGGGCGTGATCTTCTTGCTCCAATTCGTTCTGGGGGCGACAGGGTTTGAGCCAGCACTCCACCTCATTGTGGAAAAGGGAATTAGTCCCTGGTTGGTTGTAGTGATGCTCATCGGTGGCTTTGGCGTTAAGGCGGGGATGATTCCCCTTCACATCTGGCTTCCCAAAGCCCATCCAGTGGCGCCCGCTCCAGCCTCAGCTGTCCTTTCAGCGATTATGATCAAGACTGGTGCCTACGGTTTCCTGCGCCTTCTCTTTGTGGTCTTAAGTGTGCCTGATGGGCATGCCCTGTTTTCCTTCCAACAGAACTTTGGTTACATTTTCGTCTGGATTGGGGCTATCACCATGTTCATCGGGGCGATTATGGGTATCTTGAATGATTCCATGAAGAGAGTTTTGGCCTATTCAAGCATTAGCCAGATGGGCTATATCCTCTTTGCCCTTGGGTCTGGTGTCTTGCTTGGCTCCCGGGGAGCCTTTGGTTTTGCCGGGGCCTGGATGCACATGATTAATCATGCCTTTTTTAAGTCTTTTCTCTTCCTTTTGGCCGGCGCTGTCTTTTTACACACCGGCGAGCTTGACCTAGATAAACTTGGTGGCCTACGCAAGCAGATGCCCTTTGCCCTAGGATTCTTCTTGGTGGCAGCTGCCTCCATTACAGGCGTCCCTGGGTTCAATGGGTATGCCAGCAAGATTGTCATTCACGAGGCGATTCTAGAAGCATATCACATCTTAGGTTGGCCATCCTTGCTCTTCCTTGAGCGAGTCTTTGTCGTTACGGGCGGTCTGACCGCTGCTTATATCTCAAAGATTTGGATCAAGACCTTTTTTGGCAAGCCGAAGAAGGACTGGTCTGGGGTTAAGGACCTAAGTCGCTCGCACCGGGCCATTTTCGGTAGCTACATCGCCATTGTTCTAGCCATAGGCGTACTTCCCCAGCGAGCGGTCGATAAGTTGGTTGTGCCTGCAGCGCGCTTACTACCCTTTTACCAAGGTGATCTCGATCATCTAGGTCATGTGCCCTTCTGGGGGAGCCATGAACTGTTGAGCCCCCTAATCTCCTACGGTATCGCGGCAGCAGTGTTACTTCTGATGTGGAAGTTCGGCAAGTACATTAAGGTGCCCCGTTGGCTCAGTGTGGAATACTTGGTCTATCGTCAATTCTATAATGGTTGTCGCGCAGGAATTCGAGGTTTGATTTATCTAGCAGATACCTGGGTACCAAAGAGGATCCGCTTTTTTGGCCAAACCTGGAGGCGCGTTGATCGGGTCACACAAGAGACCAAAGCACAAATTAGAAGGTGGAAGCCGCCGAAGGTTGAGCTTGTTTCACCAACGGATCTGATGCAGAAACTTGAAGAGGTTCGCTATGTAGAACTTATTTCCACAACAGATCTCTTGAAGAAGCTTGAAGCGGCTCGCAATGCGGAGCGGAGACAAGTACAGGTTTGGCGTTCAAGAGAAGGGGAGTTAGCCAAGCGTATTCAGAGAATTCGGCAAGAGTGGCATGAGCGGGAAGAGCAGCTCGAAGACCGCATCTATGATGTAATAGAGGGTGTTTCGCGAGAAGGACATGAGCAGCGGAAGCAAACATCCTTCATCGAAGAAATCCAAAAAGTACTGACGAGACCTGTGAAAAGGAAGTTCAACCCCTACTGGAACACGAAGAATCTGGGGTTCGATACTTGGATTGTGGCCGTCGTTATTGCCCTAATTCTCTTTGTGTTTCTCATTCTTCGGTAGGGTCAGACCCCC
Organism: Bacillota bacterium; assembly: GCA_012799115.1. Classification (GTDB taxonomy): domain Bacteria; phylum Bacillota; class Limnochordia; order Darwinibacteriales; family Darwinibacteriaceae; genus UBA5420. The sequence continues at coordinate 10,893 of JAAZLY010000249.1, read as the reverse complement.
CAATTTCTGCCAAAAAGTAATCCCTGAGAGAAGGAGTATTCCTAGTCTAAACAGAACCATTACAACCATCTCAGAATGATGAAGAACTGGTGGAACACAGAAAGGGCGAGAAAGTGAAGAGTATAGCAAGTAAGGTGGCGCTTTATGCGGGAATATTGGTGCTCTTGATTTGCGTAGGTCTTGGTTTGTTTGCCTATTTCCAGGGCACTTCAGCGGTCTTGGAAGAGGCGGAAAAGGCACTGACCCTTCAAGCCGTGGAAGCGGGTCGTTATGTTCAGGCAACTGTTGAAAGATATTTGGACAGTCTCGAAGCAGTTGCAGCACGACCTGATGTAAAGGGCATGAACTGGGGAGAGCAAGAACCTGTCTTACGTTCGGAGTTGGAGCGTATTGGACAGTTTCAAGCGTTTGGCGTGGTTGATTTAACGGGATTTGTTCGCCTAACGGATGGAACAACAGCAGAGGTGCGAGATCGTCCTTACTTTCTTGAGGCCATGAAGGGCAATTCGTCAGTCTCGGATCTAGTAATAAGTCGAGCTGACAGCACTTTGGTCTTGGTGAATGCAGCGCCAATCAAGGACAAAGGGCAAGTAATCGGAGTTCTAATTGCCACTCAAAATGGTGCTGTCCTTAGCCAAATTACTGACCGCCTAGGCTTTGGCGAAAGCGGTTCGGCCTTCATTTTTCACCGGGATGGAAACCTGTTTGCCCATGATAATGCGGAATACATATTTGAGCAAAGGAACATCTTTACTGACAAGGGTAACTTGGCTCCAGTGGGGAAAGCCATTCAAGAGCTGGGGAGCGACACCGGCGTTGTCAGTTATACTTTTGATGGATCAGCCTACATCAGTGGCTTGGCACCCATTCCTGGAACGAACTGGGTCATCGCAGTCGGTGCCATGGAAAATGAGGTCCTGGGTAAGATTGATGAACTTGGTAGGCTTATGGTGTTGATTTCTGTAGCTTTTGTGGTTATCGGAGGTTTATTGGCCGTGCTTATCGGCCGGAACATCGCCAGACCTCTGCGGCGAATTCAAGTCGTTATTGAAGCCCTTGCCTCGGGGGATCTGACCGACACTGTACACATCAAGGGGAAAGACGAGGTGGGTAGAGTTGGTGAGGCACTAAATGAAACGATCGTCAGTCTAAGAAGGGACTTGGGGATCATTACAGGCGTTACCAACGAACTGGCGGAAACCACAGAGCAAATGGCAGCAACCTCAGAGGAAATCAGCGCTTCCGTTGAAGAAGTGGCTAGCACCACCAATCAGTTTGCCTCTACGCTCGGGGCCATGAACGAAGACTCGCAAAGAATGAGCCGAACTGTACAGGGGATTTCCAAACGTGCAGCCCAAGGGGAAGAGGCTGTCCAAAACATCACCCAGCAGATGGACGAGCTCCGTGCTAATACGCAGCGCATGGCTGAGGAGATCTCAGGCTTAGGGAATTTATCTGATAAGATCGGTCATATCGTGGATGTGATTGGCGATATAGCGGAACAGACCAATCTATTGGCCCTCAACGCCGCCATCGAAGCTGCCCGCGCCGGAGAGCATGGGCGGGGGTTTGCGGTTGTGGCAGATGAGGTCAGAAAACTGGCGGAACAATCATCCCAAGCTACTACTGAAATCACCCATCTGATTCATCAGATTCAGGCTGGAATCACCACGGCCGTAACTGGAATGCAGGAGGGTTCTATTCAGACCGGAGACGCTATGACGAGTGTGCACGAAAGTGGGTCTATCCTCAGCAGTATCTTGGAGGAAGTAGAGGGAATTGTCAGCGCTGTGCAGGGAATCTCCAGTGGCCTTGAGCATACCAGTTCTGGCGCCCAGGAAATCGCCAGCGCTACGGAAGAACAGGCGGCCTCGATTGTACATATTGCCAACTCAGCTGAAAATCTGACTAATTTGGGCGGAAACTTAAGACGTTTGGTACAGCAGTTCAAGTTGGCGTAGCGTTCAAGGAGTCTTTAGGTGGAGGATGCACCCTTGCAGGTATTTGGAAATATCTAGAGAAACCTCTCTGTATATCGACCCCATCAAAGACAGGAGTGATTTTATGTTCGAAGAGTTTAAGAAGTTTGCCATGCGGGGTAATGTCATTGATCTTGCCATTGGTGTAATTATCGGCGGCGCTTTCGGCAAGATCACCACGTCTTTAGTCAACGATCTGATAACGCCGCTCTTGGGTCTGGTTCTTGGTCGAGTCGATTTGACGTCGTTGAAACTTGTCTTGCGGGAAGCCAGTGACACTACTGCTGAGTTGGCAGTAACCTACGGTGTTTTCTTACAGAATATCTTAGACTTTTTGATCATCGCCTTCAGCATCTTCATGATGATTCGATTCATCAATCGCTTCAAGAAGAAGGAAGAAGAGGCGCCAGCAGCACCTCCTGCACCACCAGAACCTTCAGTTGAAGAAAAGCTCCTGGCTGAAATCCGTGATTTACTGAAAAATGAAAGACAGAGTGCCTAGCAATAGCAAAGACCGATCTGGTAGATTAATTCCAAATCGGTCTTTCCTTGCGTATAGGGCGTGTTTTTTTCAATTCAGTTATGATACAATGTGGAGTGAATACTGTTTTGCGGAAAGAGCTTCTGCAACCATTGGAGGAACAACCACGTTGAAAATTGGAATTATCGGTAGGCCACAGGCCGGCAAAAGCACCCTGTTTCAGCTCTTAACCAATCACCAGCCCGCCTCTGGCAATAAAGCACAAGTAGCTGTAGGAAAAGTCCCTGATCCACGCATAGAAGTGTTAACGAAAATTCAGCAGACTCGCAAGGTAACCTATGCCACCATCGACTTTTGGGATGTTCCGGGCTTTTTACCCGGCCAAAACGCTGGAGGTTTCCTACAAACAGTGAGTGATGTAGATGCCTTGGTCGTCGTTGTCAGGGCTTTTGAGTCTGATACTGTACCGAGCTATAATGGCATTCAACCCTATACTGACTTTAACGATATCCAACAAGAATTGCTTGTGGCCGATTGGAGTCTCTTGGAGACCCGGATGGAGAGGATTGCCAAGCAAAGGATGAAGAATCCCAAAGCAGCAGATGAACTGGGTATTCTGGAGAAATGCCAGGCAACCCTAGAACAGGATCTGCCACTACGCCAGCTCAGCTTGGATGAAGAGGAAGAAAAGGCCCTTCGGACGTACGACTTTATGACTAGAAAACCTCTGATCGTAGTCGTTAACCTTGACGAAGAACAGATACGCACAGACTCCTATCCCCAAAAAGAGGAGCTCGAAAAGGAGCTGGCCAGGCTAAATCTGCCCCTAATTAAGGTCAGTGCCCAGATTGAAACAGAAATCAGTGAACTCGACGCGGATGACGCTAGAGTCTTCCTCGAAGAGTTAGGTCTTGAAGACACAGGCATTGCTCGCCTCGCCCGGACAGTGTATCAGCATTTGGGTCTGATGTCCTTCTTTACGGTAGGCGAAACCGAAATCAGGGCTTGGACGATTAAGACTGGAACGGCAGCCAAACAAGCCGCAGGTAAGATTCACTCCGACATTGAACGAGGTTTTATCAGGGCCGAAGTGGTCGCATATAACGATTTGGTGGCCTGCGGTAGTACACAGGTTGCCAAGGAAAAAGGCCGCTTTCGCTTGGAAGGGAAAGAGTATATCGTCCAGGACGGCGATATCGTTACCTTCCGTTTTAACGTATAGCATTTGCATAGCATAGGAGGCTGAAGGATGGATGTACAAAAGAAGGCACAGGAACTAGCTGCCGCGATTGCTAATAGTAAGGAATACACAAGGATGATGAGTGCCCGCCAAGAAGTGAATAAGCACCAGGCGGCCAAAGTCATGCTCCGTGACTTTCAAGAAAAGCAGCTCCAATTGCAGAAACAGCAAATGAGTGGTGAACAGATTACACCTGATCAAGAGGAGCAACTGCAGAGTCTCTTTGGAGTCATCTCTGTTAACCCCTATATTCGGGAACTCTTTGAAGCGGAGTTTGCCTTTAGCGGTTTGATGATGCAGGTGAATGATGCCCTAGCTGCCGTTTTGGATCTCAAGGAAGAGGACGACGAAACGGAAGAGGAACCCAAGATCGAGATCCCCAAGAAAAAGATCCTAATTCCAGGGCAAGATGGATAAATTACGTATTGGTACAGCAGGCATTCCTGCGTCTACGAAGCCGAGAAGTACGGCTAACGCCGTCAAACGCTTAGCAGAACTAGGCCTGCGTCATATGGAAATTGAGTTTGTCCGGGGCGTTAGAATGGGTGAGGAGACAGCTAGGGAAATTCGGAGTTTGGCGGAAGAACATGACATTTCACTCACGGTTCATGCGCCCTACTATGTTAATTTGAATTCTGCGGATCCTGAGAAGATTGTAGCCAGCAAGGAGCGGATCATTCAAGCGGCCAGGGCTGGTGCCTGGGCAGGGGCAAAGAGCGTTACATTCCATGCCGCCTACTACCACGCTGATGACCCTGATGAAGTCTTTGAGCGCGTGAAGCTTCAGATGGCAGACATGCTTGAGAGGCTTGCAGATGAAAACATCCAGATCCGTCTCAGCCCAGAGACCACGGGAGGGCCAACTCAGTTTGGTACTCTAGAAGAGTTGGTTCGTCTTGGGGAAGAGTTGCCAGGGGTGTACCCTTGCGTAGATTTCTCCCATCTCTTTGCCCGAAGCCTAGGGGAGTTTAACAGCTATGAGCATTTCGCTTCTGCTATGGAACTCATTAGGGATAGGCTAGGAGAAGGAGCCCTGAAAGAGCAACATATTCATTTGTCAGGCATCGAATACGGGGACAAAGGTGAGAAACGACACCTACCCTTGGTTGAAACAGAGCTCAAGTATGGCGAAGTGCTCAAAGCCTTGGTGGATTATGATGTAGCGGGCTGGCTCACCTGTGAGAGCCCAATATTAGAAGAAGACGCCCTGATCCTGCAGGGTTTGTACCATGAACTAAGAAGTACATAGAGGGAGGAAAAGCGGATGAAATCAGTGTATCTCAAACACATTGGCGAACATGTAGGCGAAGAAATAGAAATTAGAGGTTGGCTTTATAATAAGCGCTCCAGCGGAAAGATTCAATTCTTGATCATCCGGGATGGCACCGATTTGATCCAGGGTGTTTTAGTGAAGGCTGAGGTGCCCGAAGAGGTCTTTGCGGCAGCCAAGACACTAACCCAAGAGTCTTCCCTGATTGTCAGGGGTATTGTGCGGGAAGAACCAAGATCCGTTAGTGGGTATGAACTGTCTGTGACAGATGTAGAGATCCTGCAGATCGCAGAGGAGTACCCCATTACCCCAAAAGAGCATGGTGTCGAATACTTGATGGACCGCAGGCATCTTTGGCTGCGGAGTCAGAAGCAACATGCCATTATGCTCATTAGAAACGAAATCATCAAAGCCTCCCGTCAGTTCTTTGACGACCGGGATTTCGTACTAATTGATGCTCCGATCCTAACGCCTGCCTCCGTTGAAGGCACGTCAACCCTTTTTGAGACAGACTACTTTGAAGACAAGGCCTACTTGTCCCAGAGCGGCCAACTATACATGGAAGCCGCAGCCATGGCCTTTGGTAAAGTGTATTGCTTTGGACCTACATTTAGGGCGGAAAAATCCAAGACGCGAAGGCATTTAATGGAGTTTTGGATGATCGAACCTGAAGTAGCCTTTTTAGATGTGGATGGAAACATGGACCTGCAAGAAGAGTACGTCTGTTATCTTGTGCAGCAGGTACTGAAGAACCGCCGCAAGGAGTTGGAGATTATTGGGCGCGATATTAGCAAACTCGAAGCGATCAAAGCTCCTTTCCCCAGAATTTCCTATGATGAAGCAGTAGAGATTCTGCACGCAAATGGAGTGGACTTCACTTGGGGTGACGATTTTGGTGCACCTGATGAGACCCTGATTGCGAGCAAATTTGATCAACCTGTCTTTGTCCATCGTTATCCAACGGATATCAAAGCCTTTTACTTCCAACCCGATCCAAACCGGCCTGAAGTTGTCCTCGGTAGTGACCTTCTAGCCCCAGAGGGGTATGGAGAAATCATTGGTGGTGGCGAGAGAATCCATGATCTGGACCTCATTGAGCAACGACTCAAAGAGCACAATTTGCCTGCCGAGCAATATGCATGGTATGTTGATTTACGGCGGTATGGCACCGTGCCCCATTCTGGCTTTGGACTAGGCCTAGAGCGTACAGTGTCCTGGATCTGCGGTCTGCCCCACTTGCGGGAAGCGGTTCCCTTTGCACGTTTGCTCAACCGGATCTACCCATAGGCCTATCTCGTTCCGAGGAAGATCAAAAACACGCCTAGAGCGGTTAGGGACAGCTTCGACCAGGATAATTCGCTACTGAGTCCTATCAAGCCCACAGCACCCACCAGGGTTAAAATGATGGGCCCAATAAGACCGAGCATGGAGTTGATTTTTAGAGCCATGTGCACGCGGCCAAACTTGAGCATCAAGAGACCGGCGCTGATTTCAATGGTTCCTGCGATGAGGCGAAGCAGGGCCATAGTCAGGACAGCTCGTAACTCGGTGGTCATAAAATCACTCCGTTCGAAGTACATAATTCAAAGAAACGAGGGGAAAGGGCAATGTTTGAACATTTAAGGAACACGGATTCTGAAATTTTGCAGGTTATTCGGCAAGAAACCAATCGACAAAATCACAACCTGGAGTTAATCGCCTCAGAGAATTTCGTGAGTATGGCAGTCTTAGAGGCCTTAGGAAGTCAACTCACCAATAAGTATGCGGAAGGCTATCCCGGTAGACGTTATTATGGTGGCTGCGAGTTTGTGGATGTAGCAGAAAATCTCGCGCGTGACCGGGCTAAAGAAATCTTTGGTGCTGACCATGCCAATGTCCAGCCCAACTCGGGTTCCCAGGCGAATCAGGCTGTCTACTTTGCAGCTCTCACTCCAGGTGATACCATTCTTGGTATGGACTTAACCCACGGGGGACATCTCACCCATGGTAGTCCCGTGAACCAATCGGGTAAATGGTTTAATGTCGTGCACTATGGTGTTCGGGCCGACGATGAGCGAATCGACTATGACCAGGTAAGAGACATGGCGCTCAAGCACCGTCCTAAATTGATTATTGCAGGTGCCTCAGCTTATCCTAGAATTATTGATTTTGCCAAATTCAGAGAAATTGCCGATGAGGTTGGCGCTCTCTTTATGGTAGATATGGCTCATATCGCGGGACTCGTGGCTGCGGGACTCCATCCGAGCCCAGTTTCTCATGCCGACTTCGTCACGACCACAACCCATAAGACCCTCAGGGGACCCAGGGGCGGTATGATTCTGTGTAAGAAGGAACATGCCAAGGATATTGACAAGGCAATCTTCCCAGGCATTCAAGGAGGCCCCCTCATGCATGTAATTGCAGCGAAGGCCGTTTCCTTCTATGAGGCCCTTCAACCGAGTTTCAAAGAATACCAGAAGAATGTCTTGGCTAATGCTAAGGCCCTTGGGGAGACACTTCAGGGTCATGGCTTCCCCCTGGTCTCTGGTGGAACGGATAATCACCTGTTACTCGTGAACGTGAAGGCCAAAGGTTTGACGGGTAAAGAAGCCGAAGAGAGACTGGACAAAGTGGGAATCACCGTGAACAAGAACACGATCCCCTTTGAGACCGAAAGTCCGTTTGTCACCAGCGGTATCCGCATTGGTACTCCAGCCCTTACCACAAGGGGTATGGGAGTCGCCGAAATGCGCACAATTGGCGATCTGATTGCCCAAACATTAGAAAAGGATCGTAGCGACTTCGCCGCCATCCGCGAGACCATTGCGGAACTCTGCGAAGCACATCCTCTTTATTCCGAAATTAGCTAGGAGTGGATCTGGCTTGATCCCTGGTTCCGCCATCAAGAAAGATACAAAAAAAGCCATGGAGTTAAACACGGTGGAAGGGGCCTTTGCGGTGGCTGCCGATAATCTGGCAGCCCCGTATCTTGGTCTTTTTGCGTTGGCCCTGGGTGCCACGCCATCCCAAATCGGGATGCTGACCGCCTTTCCCAACTTCCTAGGCAATATTCTGCAGATTCCCTCTGCCCTGCTGGCAGAAAGGCTGAAGGATAAGCGCAAGCTGATTATTGTGGGCGGTATCTTGAACCGTTCCTCTTGGATTCTTATGGCCTTTTTGCCCTTTTTGTTTGCGCCCGAACGCAGGGTAAGTATTGTGATCTTGCTTGCCACCTTTCGCTTTATGACAGCCAATCTCGGCGTCCCTGCCTGGACTGCGCTGCAGGCGAACTTGATTCCAAAATCAATTCGGGGGGCATATTACGCTAACCGCAATATGGTGCTCAATACCTGTGCGGTCCTAGCTACCTTACTGGCGAACCTTTTGCTCCGCCTGGAGTTTCCCACTAGTTATCGGGTAATCTTTTTATTGACTACAGTCTTAGGACTTCTATCTGTTTATATCTTCAGTAAGATCCTCTTCGAACAGTCCGCTCCCAAAGCCAAGCAGGCCTCCAAGGGTTCGTATCTGAAGAAGATGAAGGCCTTTGCCAGGGATATTAGCAGTCAAAAGGATTTCAGCAATTACGTGGTGAGCGCCATCGTCTGGAACCTGGGAATCCAGGTGTCCAGCCCTCTTTTTGTCGTTTTCTTTGTGGAGGATCTTGGCGGTCCCGCAGGCCATTGGGCCCTTTTCGCGGCCGTCAACCTAGCGTCTATGGTCTTGATTCAGCGCTACTGGGGACGCCTCGCCGATTACTTCGGGCAAAAAAGCGTCATGATGGTGGCAGGTCTGGGAATTATCTCTATACCTCTCTTTTGGTGGATTACGCCGAACACATGGTTTCCTTTCATCATCCATGTCATTAACGGTGTCTTCTGGGGAGGCTACAATTTGGCTGCCTTTAACCTTCTCCTAGAAGTTACCCCCGATGATAACCGTAGCGTCTATGTGGGCGTCTATAATACGATGATGGGGGTAGCTACAGCGGTGGGACCCCTTGTGGGTGGGTTCGCTGCAGAGGTTGTGGGTCTGAAGCCGATATTTCTTGTCTCAGCTGCTGTGCGGGCTCTTGCCCTCTATCTCTTCTACCGCAATGTTACAGACTCCGGTACGCGGCGCATGCGTATACGGGACTTGATGCCAGGTCACAAGACACGAGGAATGGGATCGGGTGTATAGCGGTGGGAAGGAATGAAAAACAGGCTTGATCTGGTTGGGGAAATACGCTATAATCAACTTTAACCCATAAAGTGATGAAGGAGCCTACTGAGTGTCACCTGGATAAAGAGAGCTGGTGGACGGTGCAAACCAGCCTGGTGCCTTGGGATCCAACTCCGGAGCTGGGAGACAATTGACTAATTGAGGTGAATTGCGTCCGCACGTGGCGGCCGCAATTAAACAGGGTGGCAACGCGGGAACATTCTCGTCCCTGAGCTTTCGAGTTCAGAGGCGAGTTTTTTTATTAGAAAAAAGGGGGATCCGGTAATGCTAGATCTGAAAATGATACGTCAAAATCCAGATCGAGTCCGGGAAGGACTGGCGAAGAAGGGTGAAGATGCCCAGTTTTTAGAAGAGCTTCTCAGCCTAGATGAACGCCGACGCAGTATATTGACGGATGTGGAGAAACTTAAAGCAGAGCGCAATCGCGTTTCTGACCAGGTAGCACGTCTGAAACGAGAAAAACAAGATGCCCAATCCTTGATTGAGGAAATGAGTGTGGTCTCCCGCAACATCAAAAACTTCGATGAGGAACTGAGAACTGTTGATGGGCAGATGCAAGATTTGCTGCTGCGCATTCCAAACCTACCTCACGAATCTGTGGTCGTTGGTACAACAGAAGAGGACAATCGTGAGATCCGCCGTTGGGGCGAAGCAAGGGACTTTGATTTTGAACCCCTTCCCCACTGGGAACTAGGGGTCAATCTCGACATCTTCGACTTCGAACGGGCAGGCAAAGTGACCGGTAGCCGTTTCTACTTCTTAAAAGGTGCTGGAGCCAGACTTGAGCGTGCTCTTATGAACTTCATGCTAGATTTGCACACAACTGAGCATGGTTATCGCGAGGTGTTCCCGCCCTTTATGGTCAATCAAGCGAGTGCGACGGGCACAGGTCAACTGCCAAAGTTCGGTGAGGACATGTTTAAGCTCGAAGGCTTGGATTACTATCTTGTCCCAACTGCGGAAGTTCCTATCACCAACCTTTACCGAGATGAGATTCTGAGCATGGAGGATCTGCCCATTTACCATGTGGCCTATTCTGCGTGTTTCCGCTCGGAGGCAGGCTCCGCAGGAAGGGATACAAGGGGATTAATTCGGGTACACCAGTTTAACAAGGTGGAATTGGTGAAATTTGTGGCCCCCGAAACTTCCTATGATGAGCTAGAGAAATTAACGAACAATGCAGAAATAATCCTGCAAAAGCTTGGTCTACCCTATCGGGTGGCAGAGATCTGTACCGCTGATTTGGGCTTTACTGCCGCCAAGAAGTACGATCCAGAAGTGTGGATGCCGAGTTACCAAAGATACGTGGAAATTTCCTCGTGCAGCAATTTTGAAGATTTCCAAGCACGCAGGGCAAACATTCGCTTCAGGAGAGATAAGGGAGCCAAGCCAGAGTTTGTCCATACTCTGAATGGTTCAGGATTGGCTATAGGGCGCTGTCTAGCTGCGATTATCGAGAACTACCAACAAGAGGACGGTTCTGTTATCGTTCCTGAGGTCTTGCGGCCATACATGGGTGGGCTTGAGCGGATTACGCCTCAAGACTAGGAGAGGTGCACGATTCCCAAAATAGCCACTTGTTATTAGCAGAAGGTTGCGATATAATGTATCAAGCTGAGGAAGGGTGCCAGAGTGGACGAATGGAGCGGTCTTGAAAACCGTCGAGGGTTTGCGCCCTCCGTGGGTTCAAATCCCACCCCTTCCGCCATTTTTGGAGTGT
>JAAZLY010000248.1 GCA_012799115.1 Bacillota bacterium | reverse complement strand
GTCCTTTGATGCAAACGCACTCTAAAGCTGTTTGTAACGTAGCGCCTACGATAGAGATCAACGTCGTCTTGACGTGGTTTTTCTATCACCGCATGCTGTTTGTCATCAAGTGTCACTGTAAACGTCAAATTCCCCCGGTCCTCGCCTACAATAAATACGGGCCAAGCTGCCAGGTATTTCCCCGTGTCAAGACCATGGAAGTATACAAGGGGGACGGCTTCCAACATCGCCTGGCGCAATCCTGCGTTTTCATGATGATTTGGTTCTTGTCCCCGATACTTATAATGTAGAAATCCATCATCGGTCACCCCATCATCATAGGGTCCTCCATGTGAGGTTCGTATCGAGAGAGGAACCGAAGCAAAAACCTTTGGCTTCCAAATTCCCTGTTGCCCCACAAGGCTGATCTTCTGACCTTGATAGAAGAAACCATGCTGAAGAAGGGACCAGGGCAAGACGTCATCATAGAGTATCGACTGTTCTTCAAGCCATTCAAAGACTGCTAGGCGTATCTGTGTCTCGCGAGTCATAGGCAGATCCCCTCCAGATCGTCGTTGCTACCATATTCTGGTCGAAGAGGAGGAACTCCTGCCACATGGAGATCGCAAAAGCGGGGGTATCTTCCCCCGCCTGTACATTAGTGGATTTCTATCTCACGTTGACTCGGACCATCCATCGCTTTGGGCAGCTTCACGTGCAGGACACCATCGGTGTAATTCGCTTGCACATCCTCAGGGCTGACATTCCCCACATAGAAACTGCGCCGACTAGACACTTGCCTACGTTCACGACAGATATAGTTTTCTTGTTCCTCTGAACGAATTTCGTTCTGCTGGACACCAATGGTTAGGTAACCGTCTTCCAGCGAAAGCTTGATATTCTCTTTGGCTACACCAGGTAAGTCCGCCTGAATAGCATAGCCTTCACTGGTTTCCTTTACATCAACGCTAAACCCTTGCCACGATAGCTCTGGCCAACTAAAGAACTGTTGCAGTCCTGGGGGAAAGAACGATTCTCCCCTAGTCCGCCTAGAAAAAGGCATCAGTCTATACATGCTAAAACCTCCCCATGAATTATGTTGTCTTACTAACCCTATTCTTACACATACATCAGGGAAGGTCAAAGTCAGAGAAGGTCAAGAGAGCACATCCTGGGGTCGTTTCAGCAAGATTTCCCCAGAAATCGTCTGATTTCTCCCTATTTCAAGGTCAGGAAAGGTCAATCGATTACGGAGAATCCATGTTTCTCGAATTCAGCCTTAATCGTCCCCAAATCCAAGCCCTTCATCACTGCTCCCTTTGGAATTGTCATTACGCGACCAACCGTGCGGAGCATGGTTGGATTCACGATGCTAGAAAAACCCAGGCCATTCATGATTTCGATCAGCTCAGGATATTCATCTACCAGCTCATGGACAGTCTTACTCAGATCAAGCTTCTTCACCAGGGCACCCTCTCCTATCCCGCATGTTCCTTGGCCATGCTCACTCGGTTTTTGCCAGCGAGCTTGGCATCGTAAAGTGCCTTATCGGCCTGATAATAGTAGTCTTGTTCCTGCTCATTACCATCTAGGGACGCTACACCAAAACTTGCGGTGATCTGTAAGATGTTATGATCGACGACAAACTCATGTTCTTCTACAGCCCTGCGTAACTGTTCGGCAAAGGCGACCGCTTCTTCAAGGGAGGTCTCGGGAGCTAGAATCACAAACTCTTCTCCTCCCAAGCGAACGATGGTCCTATTGTTCCGAATGATCCCCTGAAGTAAATGGGCAAAATCCTGCAAAACCCGGTCACCGATCGTGTGACCAAAGGTATCATTAACCGTCTTGAAGTCGTCAATATCACACATGATCAAACAGGATTGGGCTCTCCCCCGCCTGACCATGGCAACCTCACGCTCCACCAACTCATCTAAGAAACGCCGGTTGGAAAGTCCAGTGAGGGAATCCTGATAGGCCATTTGCGTCAAGGCTACTTGTTGGTTAGCGATGGTCTTTTCCTGTAACTTGGAACTGCGGAAATGACGCCAATTGACGGTTGAAAGGGCTACCCCTAGAACGTGTACCATAAAGCCATTGACCAGGGTCGAATCTAGAATGTGTGGAGGTAGATCGATCAACGATCGGAAGGCCCAGCGAAAGATAAGGAGGCTGAGGATGAAAACCGTGGCAACATATGTAGGAGGCAAGTAGTAGAAGGTACCGACGACTGCAACGCAGATCAATAAAGGGCTAAGACTCGTCATCACCAAATGGTCAACCAGTGCAATTCCCATTCCCACAGCGAGCACATAGACGACGACAAAGGGTACAAAGATAAATTGACTCCTGCTCCCAGCTGGCCTCTTCTTGACCCTCCAGGCTACAACCCAGATCCCAAAGGAAATCAGACTTACAAGGAAGTTGGTCTTGATAATCAACTCGCGCCACAAGGCTTCAATGGCAACTGAAGACTCGCTGGAACGCGCAAAACCAAGGGCGACGAGAAGATTACCCACGCCCATCACTGGAGCAGTCCAAAAAATCCGCTGTACCGTTGCAAAAATCGCAGCCGGCGTCAGGTCTCTATCGATTCTATGCGTAACTTTGAGGCGACTTCGCCAGAGACGAAACCTCGCCTTGAGCCTTCGCATTTCCCTCATGGTCTTACCCCCGTGCTTAACACATCCTTCT
>JAAZLY010000247.1 GCA_012799115.1 Bacillota bacterium | reverse complement strand
TTCTAGCCATGACTTCATCGGTCACCTTTGTCGCGCTGCGTACTAGCAGGGCATCATACGTATCTAGATCATCAGCGTCATTGACGTTCTTCTCTACCACCTCAATTTGATCACTCTCGAGGAGAGGTGATAACCCTTCCTTGGCAATCTTGTCCGAGACTAATACGCGAAACATCGGCATTCTCCTTTTCTGATACGCTTTTTTCTAATACTTTAACTAATTATATCACAAAATATCGTTTCACATAATGTTTATCAGGAAACACAGTGTAAACTCGTGGTTAATCACCCTGTGCGCTTGTTTATTATTCCTACATGTTGTGGTAGTATTAGGGTAAATGGTAAAAAGAAATGAGGAGGCAGACGAAGATGAAACGAGCTTATAATTTCAATGCAGGTCCAGCGGCACTACCGTTGGATGTTTTGAAGGAAGCCCAGGCAGAGTTACTGGACTTCAATGGTACAGGTATGTCTGTGATGGAGCTCAGCCACAGAAGCAAGGACTATGAGGCTGTTCATAATAACGCCCAGGAGCTTTTGCGAAGACTCCTCGGAATTCCCGAGAACTTCGATGTTTTGTTTGTCCAGGGTGGTGCCAGCCAACAGTTTAGCATGGTTCCTATGAACTTGCTTCCAGAGGATCGGACTGCCAACTATATCATAACCGGCGTCTGGTCTGAAAAGGCATTGGAAGAGGCAGTGAAGGAAGGGAAGACAAGAGTAGGCGCGTCGAGCGCGGATAGGAGTCATAGCTACATTCCTGACCTAGCAGATCTCAATCTTCAAGCTGATGACGCTTATGTACATATTACATCAAACAACACCATTTATGGTACGCAGTGGAAGAGGTTCCCCGATACCAAAGATGTGCCCTTGATCGTAGATATGTCAAGTGATATTCTGTCACGCCCCCTTGATATAAATAAGTTTGGTATGATTTATGCTGGTGCCCAAAAGAACCTTGGGCCATCCGGTGTAACAGTTGTCATTATACGCAAGGATCTCTTGGAGCGCAGTCCAAAGAATATGCCTACGATGCTCAATTACAATACCCATGCATCCAAGAATTCCATGTACAATACGCCGCCAACATTCGGCATCTATCTCCTGGGCAAAGTGCTGGCCTGGGTAGAACGAAATGGCGGGGTGAAGGCGATTGAGAAGATCAATGAACTTAAGGCGAGCATGATCTATGATGCCATCGACCAAAGTGATGGTTACTACAAAGGTCATGCAGAGAAAGCAAGCCGCTCCTTGATGAATGTTACCTTCAATCTCGCCTCGGACGAACTCGAGAAGAAATTCTTGGCTGAAGCCAAGGCAGCGGGCTTTGTTGGTCTCAATGGACACCGCCTGATTGGCGGCTGCCGTGCATCGATCTACAACGCCGCTCCTGTGGAGTCGGTGCAGGCGTTGCGAGAATTTATGCTGGAGTTTAAGGCAAAGAACTAGATAAACAATGAATGAAGACGAAGGCTACCCGTCCTTTTGGGTAGCCTTTTTGTCGCGCAAATTCGGGTTTTCCCTTGAATAGTGCTTTAAGAAATGGTAATATTCAAGTGTAAAATATAAAATCTATACGAAACTTGTTTATCTTTGTAGATAATACATGTGTATCGTATTGAACAAAGTCGGCGTCAGCCGATTTTTAAAGGAGGTGAACAGGCACGCCACTTAGGCCTGATAGCCTTCCCTTACATACAGTGCCATGTATAGGGGAATCTAGATTGTCCAAAACAGAGGAGGTAGTTTATGTCAAAGATTAAGGTCATTATTATTGGAGCGGCAGGCAGGGACTTCCACAACTTCAACACGTATTACAGAGACAATGATAAGTACGATGTTGTAGCCTTTACCGCAACACAGATACCTGATATTCATGGGCGTCAATATCCACCGGAGTTAGCAGGCAGACTCTATCCCAATGGAATTCTCATCTATGATCAAGCAGAACTGGTGGACCTAATCCGAAAACATGAGGTTGATGACTGCGTCTTCTCCTTTAGTGACATCCATTATGTCGATCTTATGAATCTCAGTTCCGTCGTCAATGCTGCCGGGGCTAATTTTATTCTGCTGGGACCTACCCAGACGATGCTCAAGAGCACGAAGCCCGTGGTTGCAGTCTGTGCGACACGAACAGGTACAGGTAAGAGCCAGACATCTCGAACAGTGGCAGAATACTTAATGAAACAAGGCCTCAAAGTAGTGGCCATTCGGCATCCCATGCCCTATGGTGACCTAGCAGCGCAGAAGGTCCAGCGCTACTCCACCATTGAGGACTTGGCCAAACATAAATGCACGATTGAAGAGATGGAGGAATACGAACCCCATATCGAAAGGGGCAATGTGATCTATTCCGGCGTCGATTATGAAGCGATTTTGCGCGAGGCAGAGCAAGATCCTGAAGGATGCGATGTCATCCTATGGGATGGCGGTAACAATGACTTTCCATTCCTTAAGCCTGATCTAATGATCACTGTGGCTGACCCACATCGTGCAGGGCATGAGCTCTCATACTATCCTGGTGAAGTGAATATGCGAATTGCCGACGTTGTTGTGATTAACAAAATCGATAGCGCATCTCCTGAGGGGATTGAGACTGTTCGCCAGAATACTCGTAAGGTCAATCCCAATGCTATCATTGTTGATGCGGCATCACCGATTCGGGTGGATAATCCCGAACTTATCAAAGGTAAACGTGTACTGATTGTCGAAGATGGACCTACACTAACCCACGGCGACATGAAACTCGGTGCCGGTACCATCGCTGCCCAGAAATTCGGTGCAGCAGAGATTATTAATCCTCGGGCACAAGCTGTGGGCAAACTTGCCGAGACATATGAGATTTATCCCCATATTGGTGATCTCTTACCGGCCATGGGCTACAGCGATCAGCAAAGGGCTGACTTAGAAGCCACCATCGCCAATGTAGACTGTGACTCGGTCATTATCGGTACTCCTATCGATCTAAACCGAATCGTCAAGATCAAGCAACCTAATACCCGAGTGTACTACGACTTACAGGAAATCGGTTCGCCCAACCTAAGCGAAGTCTTGGCCGATTTCATCAAGAAGCATAGTCTGGGCTAGACAGCTAAGGAGATGATTGCCATGGCCCGAACAGACGAGTTCATCAGAGATGTCGAACGTTACAGTGCAAACAACTACTATCCCCTTCCCATTGTCATCGAGCAAGGCGAAGGAGTCTGGGTGACAGATGTGGAGGGTAAGAAGTACCTTGATATGCTTTCAGCTTACTCTGCCCTCAATCAGGGACATCGACATCCCAGGATTATTGGCGCCTTGTTAGAACAGGCGAGCAAAGTTACCCTTACATCTAGGGCCTTTCACAACGAGACAATGGGGTCATTTCTAAAGACACTCTGTCAAATGGCTGGATTCGAAAAGGCGTTGCCCATGAATACGGGGGCTGAGGCAGTGGAAACTGCCCTTAAAGCCGCGCGCAAATGGGGCCTGGTCAAAAAGGGTGTGCCTGAGAATCAAGGGGAGATTATCGTCTGTGATAATAACTTCCATGGACGTACAGTGACCATTGTCAGTTTCTCCACAGAAGAGCAGTATCGCTATGGATTCGGCCCCTTCACACCTGGGTTTATCAGCGTACCCTTTGGTGATGCTGAGGCTTTGGAAAATGCCATTACCGAGAATACTGTAGCGATCTTGGCTGAACCCATTCAGGGTGAAGGAGGAGTGCTGGTTCCGCCCGAAGGATATCTAGCTCGCATGCGGGAGATTGCGGACCGTAACAATGTTCTGATGATGCTTGACGAGATCCAAACGGGTCTAGGACGCACCGGAAAGCTCTTTGCCTACCAGTACGAAGATGCTAAGCCTGATGTACTTCTCTTGGGCAAAGCTCTTGGTGGTGGAGTGTACCCTGTCTCGGCCATGTTGGCGAGTGAGGGGATTATGGATGTCTTCGGTCCTGGCGATCATGGTTCCACCTTTGGGGGAAATCCCCTAGGTTCCGCAGTGGGTCTTGCGGCACTTGAAGTTCTGGAAGATGAAAACCTTGTCCAGCAAGCCTTTTCTCTGGGGCAGTATTTTGTGGCGGGGCTGAAGAAGATTCAAAGTCCTTTGATCAAGGAAATTCGGGGCAAGGGACTCTTGATCGGACTAGAGGTCAAGGAAGAATATGGCAAAGCCAGGCCCTTCTGTGAGCGTCTCATGGAGCTTGGTCTACTATGCAAAGAGACCCATGATTACACGATCAGGTTCGCCCCACCCTTAACCATCACAAAAGAGGAAATCGATTGGGCCTTAGAGCGTATCGCCAAGGTCCTGACGCAGGTCTAGCGAAGAAACAAGAGAATCACGCCAAGGATGGAAATAAGTGCTCCTAGGATCTCCCGCGGGAGCACTTTCTCTTTATAGATCCCTATAGAAAAAGGTATGATTAAGATCGGTGAGATGGACGTTAGGGTTGAAACAACGCCGGCTGGAGCGTATTGCAGGGCCACTAGGGACAAGGTGACGCCAACAAAGGGACCCAAAATAGCGCCGAGGGCGATCTCACCAATAGCCCGCTTGTTTTTGAAGGCACCCCAAATATCGGACCATTTCTTCCAGACTGTAATCAGGATGGTGAAAGCGATGAAGGCAGCGATAATCCGGATCTGTGTAGCGGCGAGGGGGTTGTAAGAACCCATTCCGAGTTTGCTAAAGATGAGTCCCAAAGCTTGTCCGACCGCGCCGAGGAAGGCAAAGAAAATACCCCGTAAGGGACGGTTGAAACGAACCCGTCTTTCCTTAGAATTGCGGCTTAGGATCACTAGGGATATACCGAAGATTGTGATTAACATGCCCACGAGACCCACTGGCGAAATCGTCTCTCCCAAAAGCAAGAAGCCTGCAAGGGCAGCTAAGGGAGGTCCCATGGACTTGATTAAGAGGGTGATGCGCGATCCGATCTCAACTAAGGCCTGGAAAAGAAAGATGTCTCCTAGGACAAAGCCAATGAGGCCAGAGAGGGAGAGGTAGATCCAGGCACTTGAGGTCGCGTCAACTGGGAAGGCCAATCCTCTGGTAAAATAGGCTGTAATGACCAAGAGGGGAAAGGCGATGAAGAATCTAATGTAGTTGACGGCAAGGGAACCCACCTTCTTGCCAGCGGCTTCGAAGGCCATCGCATTCATTGTCCAGCAGAGGGCTGTGGACAGAGCAGCTATTTCTCCTAAGTTCGCTTGTAACAGATTCATATACGTCTCTCCCTAGTCTATTCTAGACACCGTCTACTATTATATCTCTCTGCTGTCAGCAAATAAAGGGATATTGACGGGAAAAGGAGAAAACGCAATAATATGCAAAGGATAACGAATACTATGCGCTAGGAATGGAAAGTGGAGGAAGAGATATGGAACAAGCAATCATCAGAATGGAAAATGTGCATAAATGGTATGGAAAGCTCCATGTACTTCGCGGAGTAGATCTTGAGGTGGCACCAAGTGAGGTTGTGGTTTTGATCGGGCCCTCTGGCTCTGGCAAGTCCACCCTACTGAGGACCTTAAATGGCCTGGAAGAGATACAAGAGGGACGTATTGTGGTCAATGGAGTAGAATTGCAGGACCAAAAAAGCCTAGTGGAGCTGAGGAAAGAGGTGGGCTTTGTCTTCCAGTCCTTTAACCTCTATCCCCACATGACGATCCTGGATAATGTGACACTAGCCCCGAGAACGGTGCGGGGTATGGATAAGGCAGAGGCAGAGGAAATCGCTCTGCGCTATCTCGATCGGGTGGGGATTCGTGATCAGGCCTCGAAAAAGCCCGGGACCCTATCTGGCGGTCAGCAACAAAGGGCGGCCATTGCGAGGGCTCTAGCTATGAATCCCAAGATCATGCTCTTTGACGAACCAACAAGTGCGCTGGATCCGGAAATGATTGGGGAAGTACTGCAGGTCATGACAGATCTGGCGGAAGGCGGCATGACCATGTTAGTGGTCTCCCATGAGATGGGCTTTACTCGCCAAGTGGCAGACCGGGTGATCTTTATGGATGGCGGCGTTATCGTGGAAGACGCGCCTCCAGAAGAAATCTTTGAAAACCCACGGGAGGAAAGAACCAGGCAGTTCTTGCGGCAGATTCTGTAAAGCACGGAGGAGGCGACGTTTCATGCTAAAGTGGTGGCAGGAACGGGTGGCATATCAAATCTATCCCCGCAGCTTCCAAGACACGAATGCTGACGGTATTGGTGATCTCCAAGGAATCATCGCACATCTGGATGAACTTGCTGATTTGGGCATTGGTATCATCTGGCTCAGTCCTGTCTATCCTTCGCCCAATGTGGATTATGGATATGACATTAGCGATTACAAGGCTATTCATCCCGAGTTTGGCACGATGGCCGATATGGAGGAGCTCCTGGCTGAAGCGGGGAAGCGAGACATAAAGATTGTGATGGACCTGGTGATTAACCACACTTCCGATCAACACCCATGGTTTCAAAAAAGTCGCCGCAAGGAGGAGCCTTACCGAGATTACTATATTTGGCGTCCCGGCAAGGGGAAGAAGCCTCCCAACAACTGGAGCGGCTTCTTTGGGGGCGGAACCTGGCAATATGACGATGTGCGAGAGGAATACTACTTGCACCTTTTTGCCAAGGACCAGCCAGACTTGAACTATCATAACCCTAGGGTCATTCAAGAAGTGAAGGATATTATGCGCTTTTGGCTAGAGAAGGGGGTCGCTGGGTTTCGCTGTGATGTGATCAACATTCTCTATAAATCCAGTCTTGAAGATGGCAAGCCTCGTCTCATTCTCACTGGTAGCGAACACTATCTATCCCAGGAAGGTACCCATGAGATCTTACGTACCTTGCGCCGGGATGTACTCGATCACTTCGACTGTTTCACTGTGGGCGAGACCGTTTTTGTGACACCACAAGATGCCCTGGATTTGATGGATCCGAGCCGGGGAGAACTTGACATGGTCTTCTCCTTTGAACATATGGAAACGGATCAGTACATCGTGAAGTGGTTCAAACGGAAGTTCCATGCTGGACGTTTTGCCAAGAGTATTAGCAAATGGCAAAGGGCTCTCCCTTGGAATGCCAATTACTTCGAGAATCATGATCAACCACGTTCCGTATCGCGCTTTGGTGATGATGGTGTCTACTGGGAAAAATCTGCGAAACTCCTCTGCATTATGCTCCTAAGCCTGCGGGGAACCCCCTTTATCTATCAAGGGCAGGAGATCGGAATGACCAATTTCGATTTTACCCGGATGAGCGATCTGAAAGATGTGGAGTCGCACAATATCGACAAGATCGCCAGGCGCCTTGGCTTTCCTCGGCGCGTACGGTGGAACATGATGAAAGCCACCTCTCGGGACAATGCTCGGACTCCTATGCAGTGGAGTTCAGAGAAACACGGTGGATTTACTAGGGCCAAACCCTGGCTCGGCGTTAACAAAAACTATACCAGGATCAATCTACGCTCACAGCTAGATGACCCAAATTCGATTCGGGAGATGTACAAAACCATGATTGCTCTCAGGGCTGAGAGTGAGGTCTTAAAGGCCGGTACCTTTGAGGAAGTAGAGATCTCCCGGGATTTCTTTGCCTACAGGCGTCAACTCGGGGAAGAATCGCTCCTGGTCCTCTTGAACTTCTCGAAAAGGGATAGAAAGGCTTCCTTTGCAGGGGCAAGCTTGGTGTTGTCGAACTATGATCGCGAGATCTATGATGGCAATCTACAACCCTACGAAGCGGTGATTCTCAAGGAGTCTTGAGTGGGGCCAATGAGGAGGAGCATGATGGAAGCTACAACCAATCGTAACACCTACGCCTTTGGCTTAGGGACTATTGGACGGGACATGGTGTATGCCATGGTGACGATGTACTTGATCTTCTACCTGACTGACATTCTAGGAGTCTCTAGCGCTACGCTCTGGTGGATTAATGGAATTATCCTGGTCTCTAGGATTTTTGATGCACTCAACGATCCTGTCATGGGGGTAATCGTGGATAACACCAGGACGAAGTATGGCAAATTCAAACCATGGATAGCTCTTGGGGCTGTTTTCTCCGGGCTCATTACAGTCTTGTTGTTCACCGATTTTGGGCTGACAGGTCCTGCCTTTGTGGTAGTCTTTGGCATACTCTACCTCCTGTGGGGCATAGCCTATACCACCAATGATATCTCCTATTGGTCGATGCTCCCCGCCCTGAGCATGGACCAGAAAGACAGGGAGAAGATCGGGTCCTTCGCTAAAATCTGCGCCAATATTGGTCTTTTTACAGTGGTGGCGGGTATTGTTCCCCTAACTACCATGTTAGGCAATCAAGTGGGCAGTATGACCAAGAGTTATACCTTGTTTACCGTGGCTTTAGTTGCTGTGATGTGGTTGGGGCAGGCTATCACCCTCTTTGGAGTTAGGGAGAAGAAGGGTGCCTTTAAAGTCGAGGAGACAACAACGCTAAGGGGCATGTTCCGGGCCATTGTCGACAACGACCAGCTTCTCTATACCGCTATTTCCATGTCGCTTTTCATGATTGGCTATGTGACGACTACAAGTTTCGGACTGTATTTCTTTAAGTACGCCTATGGTGACGAGGGGATGTATTCCATTTTCGCCATCATCTTGGGAATCTCGCAGATTGGTGCATTAGCGGTCTTCCCCCTCTTTAGCAAGCGCTTTGAGCGCAGATCCCTCTACACTGCTGCAACCGTTCTGGTTGTGATTGGTTATCTGATCTTCTTCTTCTCACCCATGAATATGCTTTTCATTGGTGCTGCCGGCATATTGATGTTTCTCGGGCAGGCCTTCATTCAGATCTTGATGCTCGTGTTTCTGGCCGATACGGTGGAGTATGGCCAGTGGAAGCTTGGCAAACGCAATGAAAGTGTAACCTTTTCCCTTCAACCGTTTATTAACAAGATTGGCGGCGCCATCGCTAGCGGAATTGTTGGTGCAACAGTGATTCTTTCTGGTATCAATGACGCTCTCACTCCTTCTGATGTGACGGCGCAAGGACTTCTGCTCATGAAGTTCGCCATGCTGATCCTACCTCTCTTCTTTGTCTTAGCGGGTTACCTGGTGTATCGCTATAAGTATAGGATTGATACGACCATGTACCAGCGGATTCTCACTGACCTCCAGGATCGGGGAGACTTGAAGCTGTGATCTAGATTGGGATAGCAATTGTTCAGGAAATTCCCAATAAAAAGCTTGTTTTTGCAGGAGGGACTAGCGTCCCCTTGACGAAGTCTGAGATCAATTAGCATCGGTTGAGAGCAACGAAGGGAGCCAAAGCGAGTGAGCCAAACGAACGCCATGGAATTGGTGGAGAAACTCTATGGCACAAAGCGTAGGGAGGGATTGGAGAAATATAGTGTGCAACATCCCCGGGATGTCGTAGACTACTGTTTCTTGCATCTGCAGAAAGACAACATCCGCATTATTCGACTCTTAAATGTGGCCATACTCCACGATGTAGTGGAGGATTATGCTCAAGAGGGATATACAGTGGAGCGCGTGCAGTCTCTAGTCGGACTAGGCCCCAAGGAGGCCAGACTGTTGGACTTGATCGCCCGCAAAGAAGATCCATAATATGCCTATCTGCGAGACCTCTTTGCAATCGAAGACGGAGTCATCGTGAAGCTTGCGGATCGTATTGCGAATCTGAAGGATTTGCAGAAATGGGTGGATAAGGAACAAGGATTTACTGAGCGTGCCCTACATCTTTTCGAGAAGTATCGCTATGAAACTGTAGCAATGTTAGACCTGGTCATTCTTCATTATGGGGAGCAAATGCAGGATCCAGATCATCCCATCAGTCGCCAGGTTGAACTTCTTCAGGAGGTCTTGAAAGACCTAGAAGCACGTTATAAAGAGGAAAAACGCAAGAACTGATTGACTTTTGGGTAGCGATTGATCATGCTATTTATCTTACTTTGCATATAAGA
>JAAZLY010000246.1 GCA_012799115.1 Bacillota bacterium | reverse complement strand
TACAGCCACAGTACTTAATGGTGCCTGGTTTGCTGAGTGGCTAAGATACAACGCACCAGACTCTGCAGGACAGTGGAGAGTAATGGCTCCTCCGAACTTCGATCCATCGAAGCCTCATAACGGAATGCTCGGCGGATCCGGATTCTATGTAACAGAACACTCCAAGAATCCAGAAGCTGCAGCTATTTTCGTGAACTGGCTCAACTCTCATCCAGACTCGCTACTCTGCCTCAACAAATACAGTAACCTCCCAGTAATGGTATCCAACCGTTACGAGGAAGTACTGGATGAAATCGCAATCGAAGACGATTTCTTTGGTGGACAGGTCATTGTTGATACGCTATGGAATGCCCATAACCTGATCGACACAACCTTCGTTGGATTGCCAATTTGGTCTAACTTAGACAGTGCCTTAAGTCTTCTCTTGCAAGACTACGTAGATGGCAAGATCGAGCGCTTCGCAGACATCCTACCTCTGTGGGAAGAAGAAGTGGTCGCAACGATGAAAGAGTTTGGCTACTTCAACACGATTGTTGGGGAAATGCCCTAAGCATTGCTAGAGGGGTGCCCTGCACCCCTCTTTGTCTTCACCTGTAGGTGTTCGGCATCAATTATTCAAAGTACAGGGGTGTCAATAGGATGACTTGGATTAAAAAACTGAAAACAAGCCTAAAGGCCTATTTGTTCCTCGCTCCATTCCTGGCGGTCTTCTCCGCCATGGTGATCTACCCCATCGGTTCTGGTGTTCAGCTCTCGATGTATGGTCAGCGCGGGGCCAGAATGTGGTACATAGGATGGGAAAACTACCAACGCATATTAAGCGACTCTTTGTTCTGGAACTCGTTCAAAGTGCCCTTATTTCTCTTACTCGTTCAAGTCCCCTTGATGCTGATTCTAGCAGTCATCATCTCGTTTATGTTTGAGACCCGAAAAAACGGAGGAGCGCTATACCGCTTCATTTATTACCTTCCATACACGATACCTGGAATCGTCTCTGGTCTTGTCTGGTCTTATATCTTTTCCGACTCCATGTCGCCACTTAGACCAATACTCGACGCGATTGGGTATGGAAGCCTTCTGACCCGCGAAAATGTTCCGGGCATACTCCTTGTAATGATTTTGTGGCAATTCACGGGTTACACGGCGTTTATCATGTACTCGTCCCTGATCGCCATCCCAAGAGAATATGCAGAAGCCGCACAACTAGATGGCGCAGCACACTGGCAGATAGCCCTACGGATCAAGCTACCCTTGCTGAAAGACCCATTGATCACATTGTTTATCTTCAATGCCATTGGAGCTATGCAGATCTTTAATGAGCCTTGGATGCTCAGGGACTTGGTCGTGTTACCGACCAACTATACGCCGACAATGTATATATACAACTCAGCCTTTGCCCAAGGTCGGTTCACCTATGCGGCAGCCATGGGGATTATCCTAGCCGTTCTAACCTGCCTTGTCTCCTTGTATGTATTACGAACAGCAAGTAAGCTAATCTTGGATCGCCACTCCTAGAGGCAGAGAGGGGGAATAGTAATGAATAGTCGTAGCAAATCGTATCGACTGATTTCCATAATTCTTGTGGGATTGGCAGCATACTTCATCTTTCCTTTTTACTGGCTAACCATTGGTACCACAAAAAGTGTTAGCCAGTTGTTCCAGAGATCGCTCCTGCCAGGTGTACCGAATCACTTGGTGGAGAACGTAACTAGAGTATTCTCGTACCAAAATGGCGTGTTTCTCAATTGGATGGGCAACTCTTTGCTCTATGCAACAGTTGGAGCTTTCACTGGCGTACTCATTGCCTCGCTCGCGGGGTACGCGTTTCGCAGATATGACTTTTTTGGCAAGCGCTTCTTGTTTATGCTCATCCTCGCCTTTGCCATGGTTCCTGCCTTCGCAACAGTCTTACCGCTCTTTATGTTGTTCCGTGACCTAAACATATTGGATACTAGAATCGCTATCCTTCTGCCGTCCTTTGTGAATGTCTTCGGAGTGTACATGATGGTTGCGTACTGGAACCAGATTCCTGACGAGGTGTTTGATGCGGCCCAAATCGATGGCGCTAACGAACTTCTGATCTATTGGAAGATTGGTCTACCAAATATCTTGCCGGGCGCCATTACCCTGTTCTTGCTCGCTTTCGTTGGTGCTTGGAACAACTTCTTCCTACCCCTAGTCGTACTAAACAGCAGGGCAAGGATGCCGCTAATCTTGGGTATTACGACCATCACTGACCCCCAAGGGTTTCCAGTTTACAATCTGACACTAACGGCAAGTTTCTTTACCATTTTGCCACTTCTGATTATCTTTATCTCCTTGCAGAGATACTTCAAGCCTCAAATGTATGTACGTTAGACACCCTGCAGATGCCTGAACACCAACAAAAACGAGCCGTAG
>JAAZLY010000245.1 GCA_012799115.1 Bacillota bacterium | reverse complement strand
CGATATACTCTTGTGCTTCTGCATAAATAGCAGCACGCTTTTCAGGATCCCCTTCTGTACGTCCCATGTCAAGCAACTCGTCAACACGAGGATTGGAGTAGAAGGAACGGTTACCTGGGTCACCGAACTGGCTACTGTGGAACAGAGCATAGAGACCGTAGTCAGGATCAGCCGTTACTGTTACCCAACCAAGGATAAACATATCATGTTTACCAGCTGCTGTGTCTGCAAGGTAGGTAGCCCATGGAATGATCAGGACTTCTACATCGACACCGATTGCGGCTAGGTCAGCTTGGAACATTTCAGCAATCTGCATACGCAGAGGATTATCATTGGTCCAAATGGTTGTTTTGAATCCATTAGGATATCCGGCTTCGGCCAGAAGTTCCTTGGCTTTCTCAGGATCATAACCGTATCCTTCGACATCGATAGCACCCCATACGAGTGGAGCTAGTGGTCCGCCTGCAGGTGCAGCCTGACCAGTGTAGATGTAATCTACGACAGCTTCGACGTCAAGAGCATAGTTGATTGCTCTGCGAACACGTACATCATTGAATGGTTCCTTCTCTACGTTAAAACCAATATAACTTGTGGACAGAGTCTGTGACTTGTCAAGAATCAAGCCAGGTGTACCGGTTAGGCGGAACTCATCTGTAGGATCGATGTTGTAGGCAATGTCTACGCCACCGGTCTCCAGTTCGATCGCCCTTACAGTATTCTCAGGGATACCACGAATGACTAGTCTTTCGACCTTTGCAGGCTCACCCCAGTATTCTTCGTTACGGGAGAGCTCTACATGCGAACCAGCTACCCATTCTTCAAATACGAATGGGCCTGTTCCGACAGCCACTAGCGAACCATAGCCATCGCCAGCTTCTTCAACCGAACGACGGTTAACGATAGCGTTGGATGGGTGGGCTAGGTGAGCGAGAATCGGAGCAAATGGCTCGTGTAGGACAATTCGTACTCTGTAAGGATCCACAACTACCACTTCTTTGACGGAGTCAATCAAGAAGGCTGCTGGGGATGGTAGTGCTTTAATGCGATCAAACGAGTACTTTACGTCTGCTGCAGTAAAACCATCACCATTGTGGAACTTAACGTTGTCTTGGAGAACAAACTCCCAAGTCACGTCATCAATCTGCTCCCAGCTCTTGGCTAGACCTGGAATTACCTCAAGGTTAGGTCCATGATTAACCAATGTCTCGTAAATCTGTACGCGAACACGAGCTGAAGGTTGATCATTTTGTCCATGGGGGTCTAACGTTACTGGGTCAGCGCCCTGTGCTACTGTGAGTGTTTCGGCTGCAGCTACACCGATGCCTGCGAAAGCCACTGCTAAGACTATGAGTACAACGAACCACGACTTTCTAAACATCCAACTTCCTCCCTTATTCTTGATCTTCCCTTCCATACCAACGTATTCCATGGCAGGAACGTTCTCCCTGCGAAAAACCACTAGCCATAGGTGACTTTTTGCGAATACCATGTCGGCAATCTACGAAAGGGTGTTTTTTAAATAATACAAGCTCAGTACGTTGAAGTCAAGCCCCTTTTTATTCTCTGATGTGGATCCTGCGGCGATTCTCGTTCTCTTTCTTACTATTTTCGCATTTATTTTTCAATATAGTCGATTTTACGGCAAAAAAGCACACCCCACATTTTAGGGCGTGCTCTTTTCACAGAAAACTAACTCAGACTCTTATCCCTGAATCCGCGGATCCATGATATCCCGGAAGGCATCACCAATAAGATTCCACGACAACACAAATAGAACGATGGCTAAACCGGGCCAAACCACAGTATACCAGTAGGCCAAAGAGTTATCGGGAGTGCCCAAAACCCAGTTGCGGGCAAAACTGATCATCTGCCCCCAGTCTGCGTGACCTTCTGGAGCACCCAACCCTAAGAAGCTCAGAGTGGATGCCGTGACCACAATCGAACCCATATTCATGGAAGCCTGAATTAAAACGGGGAAAATCGTGTTCGGCAGAATATGCCGTAGCAGGATCTTCGGGTGAGATACCCCACCTGCCCGGGCAGCCATAACATATTCATCTTGTTTGACCTGGAGTACATTGCCCCTAATCAGCCGTGCATAACCTGTCCAGCGAAAGATGACAAGCGCGATAATGACCTTATCGAGACCTCTCCCCAAAATGGCGGTAATGACGATAGCCGCAATGAGGAAGGGGAAACTCATAAACACGTCTACAAAGCGCATGATAACCTCATCGAATTTCCCGCCCACGTAAGCGCTGGTCGAACCGATCACAACACCGATAAAACACGACAGGCCTGTGACGATAAGCCCTACTTGAAAGGCCGTTCTTGTGCCCCAGACGATACCGTAGAAAATATCGTACTTCCCCTGTGTTAGGCCCATAGGATGTTGGGGGGACGGTGGCTCTGGCGTTGTACCCCAACCAAAGCGGGGAACGCGGTAAGGGTCATTCGCATAAATCTCCTGGGTCGGCGCTATCCAAGGAGCGAAAATGGCGACAAGAATGAATCCTAGCAAAAGGAGCAATCCAACCATAGACAGGGGATTTCGTAGCAGCTTTTTCATTACCATCGTCTTATCACTCCAATCTCACCCTAGGGTCAATTACCGCGTAAAGCACATCAACTACCAGGTTGATCAGAACTAGGAGCATTCCGTAAAACAAAGTAGTCCCAAGGATCAATGTATAATCCAGCTGTTGCGCGCCTGTGGCGGTCAGAAGCCCAAGCCCCTTGTAATCAAAGACCGTTTCCACAATTACAACACCGCCCAACAGACCCAGAATCATCGAGCCCGAAACGGTGGCAACCGGAATCATGGCATTACGCCGCACATGTCGGTTGACTACAACTTTTTCTGTTAAGCCTTTGGCCCGAGCCGTCCTCACGTAATCTTTATTCATCACCTCTAGCATGCTGGACCGAGTAATCCGAAGCAAGTAGGCCCACCACAGATAGGAGAGGGTGATGACTGGAGCGATGAGGTGTCGAACAGAATCCCAGAAGATATCAGGTCTCCCATTGAGCAGTGAATCAACGGTGTTCAACCCAGTGTACCGAGTGAAATTTCCAGTAAGCACCACGGTATCCGCCCACATGGAGAGTCGTCCGGGAGGAAACCAACCGAGAACACCATAGAAAATCATGAGCAGGATAAGTCCAAAGACAAAATCTGGCAAAGACCAACCAATAATGGCGAAGGTCCGGGTTACATGGTCGAGTGGCCGATTGTAGTGCTTTGCCGATATGGTTCCGAGCCAAATACCCCCTAAAACAACTGGGACACTGGCAAAGAGAGCTAGCTCAATGGTGGCCGGAAAACGCTTGGTAACAGCTTCTGCCACTGGCATATTGGCCGATACAGAGTAACCTAAATCTCCCTTGAGCAGGTTTTTCATCCAGCTAACATAGCGAACATGAATCGGTTGATCCAATCCATACTTACGAACTAAGTCGTCGAGGCTCTGGTTCTTCAGTTCCTCTGGACTCTTGATATATGCACTAACAAGTTGATAGGGGGATAAGAATGACATGGCCACAAAGACCAAAAGGGTGACCCCAATTAGGACTATTGGCAAAAATAGTAGCCGCCTGGCAATGTAGGTTATCATGGTCTTACTCCTTAACTAGCATGATAAGGAGTAGGACTGCCCTAGGGCAATCCTACTCGCCTAAAACGATGTGCTGTACAGATTACTTCTCTTCTTTGGAAATCGTATAGTAATCGTACTGGGCGCTGTAGGCTGGGCTATAGGTGAATCCCTTGACCCAATCCCGCATGACCCGATGCGTTGTTGCTTCCATAAATGGCATACCAACAGCTAGATCAACATAGCGCTTTTGCAGTTCGAAATAGATCTTCTCACGTTCCGCAGGATCAGTAGCCTTAATACCTGCTTCGACCAGAGCATCGAACTCCACTTTGGCCAAATCAATCAGACCCTGTCCACAGTAACCAGCAAACGTTCCTGTAGAATGCATGAACGGAACGGCGAAGTTGTGCGTATCGGGGAAGTCCATGAGCCAACCCATGACGAACACAGGAAGGGAGGCGGAACGGAGTTTATCCAAAACAGTGGCCCATTCTAGACCGATAACATTAACCTTGAACTTGGGGTTAATGCTCTCTACGTTGTACTCGAGAATCTCCAGAGCGGTCTTACGGGTATTGTTGCCGGTGTTGTAGACAATGCCGACTTCAAATCCCTTTTCCCAGAGTTCGCCGTCAAAAGCCTTCTTGAAGTATTCTGTGGCTCTTGCTGGATCATGTTTGAAATACTCTTGTTCGGTGTTCACATAAGGCAAGCTCTGCGGAATTGGTCCAACAGGAGTAACACCTGCTCCAAGGGCAACCTCCGTCAAGAACGCTTCATAGTCGAAGGAATAGTTAAAGGCTTTTCGAACATTTACATCAGCGAAAAAGTCGCTGGGAATACCTTTACCGTCTAGTTTACCACTACCAACCAAGTCTTCATTGCCCTCAACTGGAATGGTAAAGCTGTAGAACAGAACTGTATTGGTTACCTGAGGTAGACCGTCTATCACGGTGACATCTGGCATCGTACGCACTTGAGGTAGGTCTTCCTGACCAACGTAGATGGCGTCTGCATCACCGACACGAAGCATTAGTTGACGAGTGGCCAGTTCTGGAATGTTCTTAATCACTACGCTCTTAAGGCTCGCTGGTCCCTGCCAATACTCATCAAAGCGACTGAACAGAACCTGAGCACCACTCTTATCCCAGGTATCCAGTTTGAAAGGACCGGTACCATTGGCTTGATCATACAGAGTCATATCTTCGAGAGCCAGATCATACCATTTGGCCCAAGTGTCGGGATTGCCATCCCAATCGCCGTTAGCAGCCATCCAATCTTTACAAACAATGGCTGACCAAGAGCCACCCTTAGCCAGGATGTTGATAAATGGTGGATAGGGCTCGACGAGATGGAAGACGATGTCATTACCGTCAACTTCAATGGAGGCCGCAACCAAGTCATAGGCCTTCCTTAGAATGGCTGGATCAACCTCATCGATAGCAGCAAAGTCGCCTGAACCGCCTGCCATTTCAATCACGTTACGCATGGTCTGAACACCAAGAAGAGGTTCGAAGAACATCCATATGGGTCCACCGGCAGGGTCAGCCAACATGCCCCTCAGGAAACTGTACCTTACATCTTCCGCAGTCAATGTATGACCGCTATGGAACTTCACGCCTTGACGAATGGGTACCCGAATCGTCCGTCCGTCCTCTGACATGAGGCCGTTGGCGACAGTCGGTACCTCTGTGGCTAACATCGGTCCCATGTTATCCAGTTCTCCGTCAACATACTCAAATAGGTTGTCATAGACCTGATGAATGACCTCGCCACTTGCGGTGTCATACGCCGCAGCTGGATCAAGAGTCTGAGGGCCTCCTGCCCCACCTACATAGACAAACGTCTCGGCATCAAATGGAGCTGCGAAAACAGAAACTGAAAGACTAAGGACCAACAACACGACAAGAAGACTCAACGACTTCGTTCTCAATGCTTTTCCTCCCTTTCGTTCTCGTTTTGCCTGACGGCTATGGCTTAAACTCAACCTTATCCAGCAATCCTGCTTATGCAGTCTCTCTGGTATTTACACCGGTTAAGTCTAGGTCCTGGGCATAGTGGCAAGCCACAAAGTGTCCCCCTTCCACATCGACAAGCTCTGGAATCTCTTGACGACAGCGTTCCTGGGCATAACGACAGCGGGGATGGAAATGGCAACCCGGGGGCGGGTCAGCCGGATTAGGGACATCTCCCTGCAGGATAATCTCTTCTCCCAAAATATCCGGATCTGGATCTGGAATCGCAGAGAGTAAGGCCTCTGTATAGGGATGCTTTGGATGGCCAAAGAGCTGCTCTACCTCTCCCATCTCCACAATTTTCCCTAAGTACATCACAGCCACTCGATCGCTAATATGTTGCACCACAGACAAATCATGGGCCACAAACAAATAGGTTAAACCAAACTCAGACTGAAGATCATCAAGGAGATTAAGTACTTGGGCCTGCACCGAGACGTCTAAGGCCGATACTGGTTCATCACAAACAACTAGGGAAGGATTTAACGATAACGCACGAGCAATACCAATTCGTTGCCTTTGACCGCCGCTAAACTCATGGGGAAAGCGATTCATAAGGTGGGAACCTAAACCCACTGCCTCGAGGAGTGATTCAACCCGTTCATAGCGTTCCTTGCGGTTTCTCATACCATGGGCTTGTAGAGGCTCTGCGACAATGTCTCGGATTCGCATCCGAGGATCTAATGAAGAAAAAGGGTCCTGAAAAACGATCTGCATCTTGTCACGCAAGTTGCCGATGGTCCGGGCGTTAACCTCCTGCCATTCCCCATCAACATTCAAATGAATCTGACCATCGGTTGGTTGAATGAGGTGCATAATACTGAGGCCCATGGTGGTTTTTCCGCAACCACTCTCACCTACAACACCGAGTGTTTCACCTCTGCGGACCTGGAAGCTCACGTTCTCAACAGCCTTCACATGGCCCACAGTCCGCCGAAAGATGCCCTTTGTTATGGGAAAGTATTTTCGTAAACCTTGAACGTCTAACAGAATGTCATCTGTCTTTGCGGTCATCATCATTGAGCATCCCTCTCCGTCATACTTTGAGACACAAACCGCCAGCAACGTACGGAATGGTTCGCTTCAAGGTCAACAAGTGGTGGATCCTGGAGGCATTGCTCCATAGCCACGGGGCAACGCTCTCTAAAACTACATCCCGCAGGGATATCCCTTGGGTCTGGCACAACACCCTTGATCGGTTCGAGTCG
>JAAZLY010000244.1 GCA_012799115.1 Bacillota bacterium | reverse complement strand
GTGCTACAAGAAGGTATTTTTAGGAAACGCGAAGAAGAGGAACGTTAGGAAGGCATGCGGGGTGATGGGTGTGCAAAACGTTCTCACCAATACCAGGGTTACCTTGCTCGATGGTCTCCAGGATTCGCTTCAGAGGGCGAAAGCGATCAAGTTTATCGTCTCTTTTGTCATGGAATCTGGAGTGCGTCTACTCTTGCCTGACCTACAAAAGGCTCAAGACAAGGGTATTCCGATCCAGATTCTAACGAGCCGCTATCTCAATGTTACTGAGCCTTCCGCCCTGTATCTCCTCCGGGATCAACTGGGCAAACAAGCAGATATCCGCGTTTTCGAATCCAATACGGTAGCCTTTCACCCCAAGACATACATCTTTTCCCACGGAGCTGGGGGAGAAGTCTATGTGGGCTCTTCGAACTTGTCCCGTAGCGCCCTCATCGATGGAGTGGAATGGAACTATCGGCTACAATCCAGCCAAGAACCCTCGGACTATGAGCAGTTTGTAGAGAATTTCGACCGTCTGTTTGCATCATCTCTCCCCCTAACCGATGAGTGGCTCAAAGAGTATAGCCTGGCCTGGAAACGCCCCCGGTGGATTCGGGCTCAAAACGCAGACCCGGAAGAACTCGATGAAGTTTATCCCCAAGGTTCCCAAATTGAAGCCCTCCACTACCTCGAGGAATCAAGGGCTGAAGGTTTCCGAAGGGGCATGGTTGTCATGGCTACAGGTGTGGGGAAAACATATTTGGCAGCCTTTGATAGTAAGAAGTATCGCCGTGTACTTTTTGTGGCTCATAGGGAAGAGATCCTCAGACAAGCCCGGGACACCTTTAGTAAAGTGGTTCCTACCAAAACAATGGGTTACTTCAATGCCATAGAAAAGGCAACAAAGACGGATATTGTCTTTGCCTCTGTTCAAACTCTATCCCAAGAGCGGTATTTGAGTCCTACCTATTTCACACCCGAGTACTTCGACTACATCGTTGTGGATGAATTCCACCACGTGGCAGCCCAGAGTTACCAGAACGTCGTCAATTACTTCAAACCCCGCTTTCTTTTGGGCCTCACCGCCACTCCTTTTCGCATGGATAATCAAGACATCTTCCAGTTTTGCGAAGATAATGTGGTCTATGAGATCAATCTGCACGAGGCAATCAACAAAGACTATCTAGCTCCCTTTCATTACTATGGGGTTTATGACGACACAACGGATTATGCCACGGTACAAATGGCGAATGGACGCTATGTGACAGAGCAGCTCGAACGTGCTCTAAGTACCCGTGCTAGAGCTGATTTGATTCTTAAGCGTTATCGGGAGTATCGTTCGAAGAGAGCTTTAGCCTTTTGTAGCGGCATCAAACATGCAAATTATATGACCCAGTTCTTCAAGGAACATGGTGTATCGGCAGTGGCCGTCCATAGCGGCGAAGGACCTTTTGCCATGGAACGCAATATGGCCCTGGAAGCGTTACGTGCTGGAAGTGTGGAGATCATTTTTTCGGTGGATCAGTTTAACGAAGGAGTCGATGTTCCGGAAGTAGATCTGGTGATGTTCTTAAGACCGACGGAGTCCTATACCATCTTCCTACAGCAGCTTGGGAGGGGCTTACGTAAGGCGCCTGGTAAGACGCACCTAACCGTTTTAGACTTTATTGGTAACTACAAGCGTGCCCATCTCATTCCCCTCATTCTCCAGGGGGGTAATCCCCAAAGGGAAGAGGACTTCTCCTATCGGAGGCGCGATTTGTCCGGGGAGGTAGCTGAGGGTTGTAGCCTAAATTTCGATATGCGACTCTTGGATGTTTTTGAGGAAATGAGAAGACATGATCCTCTACCAGAGCGGCTCCGCTTAGCCTACTTTCGTCTCAAGGCGGATCTAGGACGAAGACCTCTGCGCCTTGATATTCAAGCAGGTAGCGACATACCCAGTCGAGAGTTCTTGCGTCCTCGTCATCTATCCCCTGATAAGGGTTATCTGCGATTCTTAGCTGATCTGGATGAGTTAGAGCTTGAGGAAGTAAAATGGCTGGGGACAGATGTAGAAGAGTTTTGCTTGGATCTAGAGACAACTGCAATGACCAAGCTCTACAAAATCCCAACATTAAGAGCCTT
>JAAZLY010000243.1 GCA_012799115.1 Bacillota bacterium | reverse complement strand
AAGCATGGAAGATTTCGGAATACACATGGGCTATATATGCTGGATCCATTTCTGCAACGCGGCTAAAAGCATCGCCTTTGTATGTTGTCGTGTATGAGGGTTCCATGCCGTTGAGTGCTTCGGCCATCAGCTGGCTCAGACTATCTCGATCCAAGAAGAGCTTCTGGTTGGATAGAATCTCACTGACCCCGACAGCCAATAAACCCTCTGCCGTGTTGGTCAACTCAGCACGATCATGCTCATGCCTAGGCTTCAGCTTGACCAGTTGCAGAGCCTTGTAACACTCCAACATAACTTTATTGAAAAGTGCTGCCTCCATCTCTTCTAGGACTACTGCAGGCGGCTGCGGCTCCCCTTTCAAGATGGGATAGTAGCGATGTTGTACTCTGTTAAGCATTTGGGCTTTGATATCATCTCGGCACATCGAACAGTCGCAGGCACTCTTGTCCTCAGAAAGGACCTTATCAATGGCTTGGTCTGCCACTTCTTCCATGGCATTGTGGATAGCATAGTCTTCTGGTCTTATCCTCATACATATCTCCCTCACTTATGGGCCATAATCAAACACTCTTCCCCACCACTATATTCTTCGAGAGCGGAGCTTGCATATACGCCCTCTACCGAAAAGCCTACTTGTTCTAATAGCCCAACCATTCTCGAGGGTTCCAGGACCGCTTCTTTGCTTGCATACACCGTGATTTCCGGTTGGCCTGGTTCTTTCGGATAGATGTAATTGATTTGGTTAAGGAGGCGCAAATCGGATGTAAGTCCCTTGATTTGAACCACGCTTAGAAAAATCTCCTCTGTAAGGGGGTGCATACCCTGCAGGGCTAACTCTGGCCACCCCTCACCTAGTTCAACCACCCCAGCTAGGAAGTCAAACACCAGATAGCCACCTTCAACCAAGTGGTTGTAACAGTTATTTAGGACGGTCAAACGATCTGCATCGCTATGCATATACATGATGGAACAATAAGGTATGATAATCGTGTCAAATGGTTCCTGGAAGGAAAAAGAACGCATGTCCCCCTCAACCAAAGCTACCTTTGACGCTTGCGTGCCCAAACGCGTAGCAGCTCGACTTAACATGTTAGGGGACAAATCTAAACCCGTTACACTGAGACCAGCGTCTAATAACGCCGGAATCAAACGTCCCGATCCACAGGCCAAGTCAAGGACTCTACCACCCTGCTCTGCTGCGAACTGGATGTAGAAGCGATCGTCACTTCCTTCACTTACTAACAAATCATACAATTCAGCATTGGCATAGGGATTCCCTTTTTTTGCACGATTTTTCCTTAGCAACTCTTCTGCAAATCCGAAATATTCGCCCATAACTTTGGTCCTAACGACGCTTGTCTATAAATGCGCCTTCTCCAGTTGGAAGGCGTCCAATATAGGCACGGTTCGATTTTTTGCCACTTTGCAACTTCTTAGCCTCTTCCCGCAACTGCCCTAGACTACGCTTGATCAAGGACTCTACCTTTGCGTTCTGTCCCTGCAAACTCTTAATCTCCAGCTCCAAAGCGCGTTTGATCAGACCGAGTTCTGCATCATCCCCATCGGTCATAGGAACGCCCTGGGCCTGAATTTCCTCAGACAGTTGATCAATTTCCCCCATGATCACCGTTCGTTCATCAAGGAGCTTAAGAAAGGCATCTCCCACAGCATCATCTTCCACAAGCTGTGAAGGTGCAAACTCAGTCATGGATTGACTGAGTTTGCCGAGCTGTTTGAACAAATCTAGTTGTTGTTGGTAAAGATCAATGAGCACTGTCACTCACCATCACCCTTGCAAAGCCATCAGTTGTTGCGTCAGCCAATCGCCTTGAGAATAGAGCTGACCGAGTACTCGCTCCATTGCAGCAAATTTCGCCCACTGACTCTCTTCGTAACGAAGGAGACGCTCTTCCATGGCACTTAAGCGGGATTCGTATTCACGAATTCTCTCACCCAAGAAGCTTTGATCAAAAGCGATACTTGCCTTACCCGCAGTTCGCTCAAGGCGTGCCATTCCATTATCAAGTGCTGTGGTAATTCTCCTGGAAAGTCCTAATTCGGAACCTTCCTCACCGTCTTGGGCGAAGAGATCTCGCACCACATCTGGATTCTCTTCGATAGCAGAACGCAGTTTGTCTTCGTTGA
This sequence comes from Bacillota bacterium, assembly GCA_012799115.1. Lineage (GTDB taxonomy): Bacteria > Bacillota > Limnochordia > Darwinibacteriales > Darwinibacteriaceae > UBA5420. The sequence continues at coordinate 893 of JAAZLY010000243.1, read as the reverse complement.
GGTTCAATCGACCATATTCATGCCAAGCGCCCGTGGTAATCCCAATTTGAGCTAGCGTTAGGCTCGTTTCGCCGTCTTTGACAGAGCCCCCGAGGGCAAGTCGCATTTCACTCAAGATTCCACTAATGATCGAGTCAGACCGGAGCAAACCACTCTTGGCCTTTTCTTCCCAAAGCTCAATCTCCTTATCTGAGAGATCGGCCCTTTGGGCATCGGTGAGCGGCGGGAAGTCTCTGTATGCTTTTTCCCGGAGAGCCAAATTAAGCTCATCGACAAGTTCATTGTACATGTTGACAAACTCTTTGACCTTGTCAACAACCGCATCTACATCTTGGCTCACTTCGATGCGAATGGTAGCGTCCTCATCAGCCTTCAAGAGGTTCACTGCAATGCCGTTGAACTCGAAGGAGTTACTGCTCTGTTCTGTCTTCAGTTTATTGATGGTTACCACGGCGTCTTGTCCCCGGACCTCTTTATCATCCTTAACCATCAGGACCCCTACACCGCTCTCTTGGTCAACAGTGACCCTGCCGCCAAAAATTTTGACAAAGTTCTCATCGACCTCGATTTTTGCATCAGCACCGGTGGCCGTTGTGGTAAAGGAGACTCTCTTTCCATGAGCGAAAGCACTGATTCCGAGATTCTTGTCGTCATTAATTGCTTTGGCAACTCCAGCTGCCAACTCCTTCGCGGTTGTATACTTGCTTATGTCGATCTTCGCACCATTAATCGTGATAGAAGTAATCTTTTCTTTTGGAGTTTCTCCGTCCCCTGGTTCAGCTGGTTCGACTGGCATCGTCACAGGATTTGACACAAACTGCGCAGATGTGGCCAGCTTATCCACCTTCAGATCATACGTGCCCGCCTGGGCCCTTCCGGTTGCCGTCGCCGTT
>JAAZLY010000242.1 GCA_012799115.1 Bacillota bacterium | reverse complement strand
CTGGCAAATCACCTGAAGGCCCAGGGCAAGACAGGCGGTGTGGCCATAGCTTATGATTCACGTCATATGTCCCGGGAGTTTACCGAGGCCGCCGCTAGTGTATTGGTGGCAAATCAGATTGCCGTCTACGTCTTTCCTGCGGTCGCTCCTACCCCTTTGCTGTCATATGCGGTGCGCTACTACAGTGCTTCTGCTGGGATTGTGATTACCGCCAGCCATAATCCGCCCGAATACAATGGATTTAAGGCCTATAATGAACATGGTAATCAAATGCTGACGGAAGAAGCCCTGAGCATAAGTACAGAAATGGTCAACTTAGGTCTCGATAACGTCGTGGTTGATAGTAAGGCCCAGGAAAACCCACTCTGGCATTGGATCGGCGAGGAAGTTATCGAATCGTACTATGAGCGCCTTCTGGAAATTGTCCCTGGCGGAGAAGGTAGTAAGAACCTGCGGGTCTTGTATACGCCGCTGCATGGTACGGGTGGCCGTTTTGTGCCAGAAATTCTAGGTAGGGCAGGTTTTGCGAAGGTCTACACCGTGGAGGGTCAGATGGCTCCTGATGGAGGCTTTCCAACAGTCAGCTTTCCCAATCCTGAAGATGCAGAAGCCTTTGACCTGGCTTTTGAGCAGGCAAAATCCGATCCCTGTGATCTAATCCTTGCGACTGATCCCGACGCCGATCGGATGGGAGTGGCTGTTTGGCATGATGGGGAATGGACTCTGCTAAACGGTAATCAAGTGGGCGTGTTACTGGCGGACTTCGTTCTTTCCCGGCTCGAAGCGGATCAGGCAAGGCGTTCTGTCGTGATTAAGACAATTGTTACGACAGAAATGGTGAGGCCTATCGCCCAAAAATACGGAGCACAGGTTAGGGATACCCTTACAGGCTTTAAGTATATCGGGACATTGATGGATCATCTACCAGATGAGGGACTGGAGTTTGTCTTTGGTTTCGAGGAAAGCTACGGTTACCTAGCTGGCAACGCTGTACGGGACAAGGATGCAGTGTTGGCGAGTCTACTTGTTGCCCAGGTGGCTGCGGTGTACCAAGAGCGAGGTATCACCCTGGTAGATCGTTTAGAAGAGCTCATGGCCGAGCACGGGTATTATCTGCAGGATCTAGTGTCCTATTCCTTTGCCACGAGTCTGCAGGCAGAACGTTCCAGAGAGTTTATCAAGAGGTTGGAGAAGGAGCCGATCAAGACGATTGGATCAGAACAGGTCGTGGAGGTCTTGAATTATGGTACCAGTACTCGGCTGAACCTCCTGAGCCACGAAGAGAGTGGCATTGCTTTACCGAAAGAAGGCGTTTTGCAGTGGATCACTGCAGAAGGGAGTAAAGTAACGTTACGACCCTCAGGCACCGAACCCAAGATGAAACTGTATATCGAAGTACAAGACCAGAATCGACAGAGTGCTGAAGAGAGGCTCCTGCGCATCAAGAAGGCCTTTGACCAATTAGTGCAAGCGGGTTTGGAGACATAAGATAAGGTACCCATCTCGGGTACCTCTTTTATGCGGATTTCTGGCAAGCATGAACAATTTCTTCGATGTCATCAAGATATGCTATGGCCAGATCTGTGAGCTCGGGATCAATGTGTCCTGCATTAACATTATTGTAGAGGATCTGGCGCACTTTGTCTTGCGACATTCCCAGTCGGTAAGGTCTTGTCTCAAGTAAAGACTCCGTCATATCTGCCACAGCCATCAGGCGTGCTTCCCTGTCTAGATCCGGGGCGCTAAGGCGAAAGGGGTAGCCTGTTCCATTGAGTTTCTCATGGTGGAAAGCCGCCCAGCCCGCCAAGCGCTCTGTACCAGAGCCGATACAGCGAATCAGGTGGTAGCTATGATAGGTGTGCTGTTTCATCACCAGTCTTTGCGCTCTGGTAAGGCCACCTGGATGCAGGAGAATCTCGTCGGGAACGGCGAGTTTCCCTATATCATGAAGTAATCCTGCGATCTTTATCAGACGTACGTCCTCCTTGGACATGTTTAACTTGGTGCCTAAATAGGCAACAACTCTGGTCACTGCTTGGGAGTGGCGATGGGTGAATGGAGATTTGGCGTCCACCAGTTGCGTGACGAGTTGGGCCATCTCTTCGAGCTCATCAATGGTCAGAACACGCCCGAAATTGTCTTCTGCGTCGAAGAAAGTGTAATTACCGAATTCTAGATCCAACCAAAAACTGGGGACCTCGCCCAAGCCCCGTAGCGCGTCGACCACATTTGGATTGAAGATGTAGCCGGATTTCAACGAAAAGTAGTGTAGGAGACTGTCAACCTGGTTGAGGGAGTATGTACTTTTGTCTAGAAGAATGTCAACGCGGTCAGCGACATGGAGGATAGCAGGTATAATTCTTAAATCTGGCGAATGATAGTCATGGTGTTCCAAGACATTTTGGGCCAACCAGCCAAAAACCTGGGTACCCTGCAAGAGATTGTACCCCGCCTGGCAATGGGGGGCTACTTGGCTTCTCTTTGGTTCCAGATCAGCTAAGGCTAGCTGTTCAAGATTTGTCATAACACCAATATCATGCAAGAATGCACTGAGCACAAGCTCGTTTAACTGGTTGCGTTCGAGAGTGAGCGCCTTTCCCAGATGATAGGCTATGTGGGCTACTCGCCGCGAATGGGCCAAAAACGTAAGGTTGCTCAGATCGCCGGCCCGGGAAAAGCTCGCCACAGTTGAGAGTAAATCAGCTTCAATATGTAACAATCAGTTCACCTCAATAAGCAATATATTCAATACAGAAGCAAGTGTAAGGAGTAGGGCATTGAAAGAGAAACTGCGGGGTTATTGGAAACTGTTCATCGTCTTTTTTCGCATTGGTCTTTTCACATTTGGTGGTGGCTTTGCTATGTTACCCCTCATCGAAAAGGAAGTTGTCGACGTGCATGGCTGGGCCACAAGGGAGGAGATCGTCGACATCTTTGCCTTGGCCCAATCGGTACCAGGAGCCATCGCGGTAAACACGGCCGTCTTTATTGGACTACGTCTCTATGGGCTTCTTGGCGCGATTGCGGCACTCTTGGGTGTTGTCAGTCCGTCCATTGCAATCATTCTCATCATAGCACAGTTGTTTTCTCAGTTTCAATCAAATTTGTACGTAGCCAGAGCTTTTTCTGGCGTGAAGGCGGCTGTTTTAGGACTTATTGCCGCCGCTACCCTCAGGGCAGGGCGCAGTGCTATTGTCGATCGTTTTGGTCTCTTGGTCGCGGCTAGTGCGCTAGCCCTCAGCGTTTCTGGAGTTATTCCGGTGGTCTGGGTGATCCTTCTAGGTGGTCTGAGCGGCATCCTCTATCATCGGAGAAGGGGGGAAGAACAGTGATCTATGTGCAACTATTTGGTGCCTTCTTTAAGATAGGCCTTTTCACTTTAGGCGGGGGTTACGCCATGCTGGCCTTGATCAGGCAGGACATCATTCGTTACGGCTGGCTTACCCCGGCGGAGTTCGTTGACATTGTGGGCATAGCGGAGATGACCCCCGGACCCATTGCTGTTAATGCTGCCACCTTTGTGGGATATCGGTCCGCTGGCCTCGCAGGGGCTCTGCTGGCTACGTCCGCCGTTGTACTACCCTCTTTGATCAGCGTCTTTATCATCAGTCGGGTTTGGGAAAGGTACAAGACGTCTCAGATGGTGCAGGATATGTTTAAGGGTATTCGCCCTGTGGTGGTGGGCTTGGTTGGAGCTGCCGCAATACAAGTGGGTGCATCCACCCTTCAGGTCCTTACCTCCTTGAGTCATCAAGGTATGACTCTTCTCTTGGCGGCCGCCACGTTCTACGGTGTTGCCTTCAAGAAATGGGATCCCATTAAGGTCTTGGCGGGGTGCGCCCTGATCGGTCTCTTTATTTTCTAAGTAGAATACCACGGAAGAACTAGCATATTTAGGGACTCCGTGGTATACTTAAGCTGTAAAAATGACTGGGTAGTCACATTGGAGGGAAACCATG
>JAAZLY010000026.1 GCA_012799115.1 Bacillota bacterium | reverse complement strand
TAGAAAATTCGAGCTTACAAACGGAAATTAGCTTGCCTTTTTGGCCGGAACATGTTATTCTTTTAATGCGTCGGGGCGTGGCGCAGCTTGGCTAGCGCGCTACCTTGGGGTGGTAGAGGTCGCAAGTTCAAATCTTGTCGCCCCGACCATGTTTTAAATTTCGAACCTACAGCGGTATGTTGTAGGTTTTTTTAACAAACGGGGTGAGATAAGTGTCATGGCGTAAGGGCGTTTTGCTCATAGCGTTTTTCATCCTGCTTCTGCCCGCAGTGTCCCTAGGGGCAAACTACATAGCAGTGGATGTACCGGAGCTAAGGAATTCCATCGCCATTTTGGCCCATCTCGATGGAGATGCGGAGCCCGCGCTTATTGTGGGTCAAGGTCATAGCGTTTTTGCCCTTGGGGTCGACGGTACAAAGCCATTGATTGAAGGAGTCTCAGGCCGCATCTCTGCACTAGCGGTAGGAGACATGAATGGGGACTTTAAGAACGAGATACTTATAGCGACCGAGAGTGGTGGAGCACTCTACTTTTACGTAGAGAAAGGTGGAGTTTGGGAGCGCCAAGGACAGCCACAGTATCTATGGGACACGATTTCGCTCCTTGATATTCATGATTTCAATCAGGACGGATGGGGAGATCTTCTGGTCATTACTGGGCGTGGGGAAGCCCAGATCCTCCTTTCTATGGAAGGGACATTGCAGCCTTTTTGGAAGAGTAAACTAGGTGAGGTCGTTGTAGGAGCCGAGATCATTGATGTAGATAATGATGGTTATCCCGAACTTATCTATGCACTGCGCTCAGGGTATGTGGGTGTTCTGGGATGGGTTGAGCAAGACTTTGCTGCACAGTGGGAAAACTATCCTTGGGGCTCTGTGGAAAGCCTGGTTGTCCTTACTAACCAAGACACTCCTGAGTGGTTAGTTGTAACGAGCCAGAAAATGCTCTATGGATGGCGTTATCGTAATGACGAGGTGGTTTCCAGTAGGACTATAGAGGGTACTGAGTTGGGTGAAAGGCTTTTCTATATTCCGGGCGAAGGTCTCCTTAGCCTATCACAGAAGAGCGGTATTGCACTGTTTGAACTTAAGTCCACATCGGTATCGGAAGCCTGGCGTGTACCAGGTCTCTCTGGTGATCATGCCTTCTACTATCAAGGGTATCCCTATTTCCGGGATCGAAACGGAGTGTACTATAGGATTGTTCAAGGGGAGGCTCATTGGAGGGTTTTCCTACATAACCAAGAGATAACTGAATCTGTAGCGCTACTAACCGAAGGCGATGAGCTATTTCTCTGCTTGCCAGATATCGCTGAACGTCTGGGGCTCATGACTGTTCCCGACAATGACTGGTACTATACTCAAGAAGATCACGAACTCATTCTGGAACCTGGGAATAAAAGTGTGCAATATGATGATCTGATCATTCCAATGAAACATCCCATTTTGCAGGTTGAAGGCGTTCCCTATGTTGCGGCAGAGGTTTTTTCCTTCCTTGGTTGGCAGGTGGACTTTGATCCTTCTCGGCAACATGTGGTCATTCAAAGAAATTGGGGTTGGTGGTTGTAGCTTTTATCCTCGATAGGCAGGAAAAGCTAGCGATCTTGTGGAATGTAAGGCGTGGTATAAAAACTATTAAACATTCTATACACTAAGGTTCACTAAGAGGAGGAGAGTTTGTGAAGGAATACGGAACAGAGTTCTTGCGTAACGTGGCCTTGCTAGGTCATGGCGGTGCGGGAAAAACCTCTCTGGCTGAAGCCATGCTCTTTGTTGCCAAGGGGATTAATCGTTTAGGTAGAGTTGATGACGGGACAACGGTGATGGACTTCGAAGCCGAAGAGACTCGTCGCCAGATCTCGATTAATACAGCGTTAGCACCCGCAGAGTGGAAGAATCACAAGATCAACATCTTAGATACACCTGGATACTTCGACTTTGTTGGTGACGTCATTGCCGCTCTGACTGTGGCAGACGCTGGCCTATTGGTTGTTTGTGCTTCGTCTGGTGTAGAGGTAGGAACCGAAAAAAGTTGGGAATATCTTGAGCAGGTAGGTTTGCCACGAGTTGTCTTTATGAACAAGATGGATCGTGAGAACGCAAATTTCGCAAGAGTTGTCGCGGAACTTAGGGATCATTTCGGACCCAAGTTAGTTCCCATCCAATTACCTATTGGCGAAGCAGAGACCTTCTCTGGCATTGTCGATCTGGTGAAGATGAAGGCATTCGTCAAGGACGGCGATTCCATCAAGGAGGTGCCCATCCCTGCCGATATGGAAGGCGATGTGGAAGCCGCCCGGGAAGAAATGATTGAGGCCGCCTCCGTAGCAGATGATGAGCTCATGATGAAGTATCTCGAAGGCGAATCATTGACCGATGTAGAGGTTGAACATGCAGTTAAACTAGGAACCCAGACAGGAGAGATGGTGCCGATTCTTTGCGGTAGTGCACAATCCACCTTTGGTGTTGCCGCCCTCATGGATCACATGATTCAAGCGATGCCATCCCCGCTCAATCGCTCCATCATTGGTACAGATGCAAGTGGCAATGAGGTGACTGTTACTACAGAGGATAAAGAACTAACGGCTCTTGTATATAAGACAATGGCAGACCCCTATGTGGGTAAATTGACTTTGTTTAGAGTCTTCTCAGGTACCCTCCGTTCTGACAGCAGTGCGTATAATGTGCGTAGCGGACGTGATGAGAGAATTGGCCAGCTGTTCTTGATCGTTGGTAAAGATCAGGTGCCCGTCAGCAAGATTGGTCCTGGCGACTTAGGTGCTGTGGCTAAGCTGCAAGATACAACGACCAATGACACCTTGTCTGCCAAGGAGAAAAAGGTCAGTCTCAAGCCAATTGCTTTCCCGAAACCAACAATGACTATGGCAATTTCGCCGAAGGCCAAGGGTGACGAGGATAAGATTGGTTCAGGCTTGAGCCGCTTGTCAGAAGAAGATCCAACCTTTACAGTGGAGAAGAGTCCATACACTGGTCAGAACCTCGTCAGTGGTATGGGTGACCTACATCTCGAGATCATGTGTAGCCGTCTGCACAAGAAGTTCGGCGTAGAAGTAGAGCTCGAGACACCTGTCGTACCGTACAGAGAGACGATTCGCGGCACGGCGGATGTGGAAGGTAAACATAAGAAGCAATCTGGTGGTCGCGGTCAGTTTGGTCATGTATTCTTGAAACTTTCACCTGGTGATCCAGAGCATGAGGACCGTTTAGAGTTTGTTGATGATATCTTCGGTGGCGCTGTTCCTCGCAACTTCATTCCAGCCGTAGAAAAAGGCTTGCGTGAAATCCTTGATGATGGGCCATTAGCTGGTTATCCAGTAGAGAACATTCGGGTGTCCTTGTATGACGGTTCGTACCATGCCGTTGACTCCTCTGAAATGGCTTTCAAGATTGCAGCCAGTATGGCGTTTAGGAAAGGTTTCCTTCAGGCCAATCCTGTCTTGTTAGAGCCTATTATGAACGTGGAGATTACAGTTCCAGAGGCATTTATGGGCGACGTAATGGGCGACATGAATAAGAAACGCGGTCGTATCTTGGGTATGGAACCCAAAGGCGGTCTGCAGGTGATTCGTACCCAGGTGCCAATGGCAGAGATGTTTAAATATGCCATTGACCTACGTTCGATGACCCAAGGGCGCGGTTCCTTTACGTCTGAGTTTAGTCATTACGAAGAGGTACCCATGAACATTGCTGAGCAAGTCATCGCCGAAAGCAAGAAGAAAGACGAGTAATCCGAGAGCTTAATATGCAGTCCCGAGAGGGACTGCATATTTTTTTCTGCCTTACATAGGTTGTAAGGGGTGATCGTCATGGCAAAGAAGAATGAAAAGGAAGGAAGGGGCATGGCTATAGAGCCACTTGCCCTCGTGCAGGGTGTCATTCTCTCCCAGCTTCTCTGGTTGATTATGTCTATCGGGTCGGCAATCGTGGTCTATTTCTCATCTTGGCCGGCGAGCCAGTCGACCCTTGCCATCCTTGCCCACTTGGCGGTCTTGGGGGGAGGCTTTTTTTCGGGCGTGCGATGCAGCAAAAGGGCATGGTTGCACGGAGTCGTCCTTGGCATACTGGTCTTTCTCATCTTCAGCTACGTAGGCTATGGGGAGCTACTGCTTATGACCTGGCCTTGGTGGAAAGCCTTGCTAAAGATGGTCCTAGTTGCCATGCTTGGTGGCATTACTGGCGGATTGCTCTCCAGCTAAGATGTGAAAGCAGAATCAAAAAGTTGCCTCGGCGAACAGGACTATTTCTCTGCCTAGCGAAAGTAGTACTATGTCGAAATTTCGCTGATGGAGGAATGGATTTGCAAGCAATGAGTTCTAGTAGGATCTGTATCTTTAGTCACACCTTAGTTTGCTTGACCATCGTAATCATGGTTGCACTTGGATTTTCTGCAATTGGGTACACCAGTAGTAACACCGATTTTGAGCTAGATGCGCTGATCAAGGATACGGTGATTTATGCGAATATTACTCAAGATACCCCTGCCTACAACGACTATTCTAGCGGACGCACAAGAATTGGAGAGTTTAGAGGCGGCGAGATTGTCGAGATAGTGCGAGATCGGGCCTTCGAATGGTACCTTGTAAGATCTGAGGACGGAAGGGAAGGATGGGTGTCCGTTAACTGCCTATGGATTCCTGAAGATCCTGAGACGAATCTAACCGAGCTTCCCAGAGAATTACTAGAAACCTACGTGAATGAACGGAACTTGACCTCAAAGACTGATCACTTGGTTTGGGTGGATATTGATCGTCAACTTACCCATGTTTTCACTGGGGGAGAGGGAAACTGGACCTTAATCCGCACAATGTTTTGTTCTACAGGGAAGAATGTCTCACCCACCTTGCGAGGTCTGCATGAGGTTGCGGAACGCGGTGAGTGGTTTTTTACAGAACGCCTCAATCGTGGTGGCGAGAACTGGGTTCAGTTTGCTGGTCCCTACATGTTTCATTCGTTGCCCATGGATAGAGACAGAAACATCATGGACTACACCTTAAGGGAGAGACGATCCTCTGGTTGTATTCGTCTTTCTATGGAGGATTCTGTCTGGTTCTACTCCTTCATTAAGCGTAGATCAACTGTCTTTGTTAATTAGTAATGGCTGGCCCCATCCTGGTAGATGGGGTCTTAAACTACCTTCGAAAGGACAAGCGATGCTGCCATGAGCCTCAAAAAGCGTTTTGGTAATCTCGATCTCCAACTTCTAACTTCGATGTTCAAGTTCGCCTTACCCATTATGGCTATGAACCTCCTACAGCTGGCTTTCAATGCAGCAGACATGATCGTGGTGGGGCGCTTCGATGGGAGTCTTGCCCTAGGGGCCGTTGGCGCCACAGGGTCTCTCATTAATCTTATCGTGAATCTTTTTATGGGTTTGTCAGTAGGAACAGCTGTCGTGGTGGCCCAGGACTATGGGGCGCGGAGGACGGAGAGTATCCGCCAATCTGT
>JAAZLY010000241.1 GCA_012799115.1 Bacillota bacterium | reverse complement strand
GGATTCACCCAGGCTGGGCTGGATGAGGTCGAAAGCAGGGCCAGGCTCAGCATGGAAGCGATGCGAAAGCTCCTTGTCGATCCAGCCCAGAACATTCCCCAGCCCAAGACAGTTTTTGCCCTGACTGAGGCCCGGGCTCTCTGTCCTTGGTGCAATTTCTATGAGCTTTGCAGGCAAGAGTTAGGACGCATTGTTTCTTAAGTGCAGTTCGATGTGTTCGCGGACCTGCAGCCAGTCTTTCACAAGTGGTAAGGAATCTGCTTTACCCAAATTGTGGGAAGCATGGAAAAGCAATGTGTATATGCCATGACTGGCCGTGTCTAAGGCGTTCTCTACTTTGTCATCCACAAAGAACCCTACCCGTAGTTGCTGGCAAAGAGCACCCTTGGAGTAGGACTGCTTGGGCTGGCTCATAAAGAGCTGGTTATAGGGCACGCCATGACGCTTGAGCCAGTCTTCGGTTAGGGAGCGGTGACGCTCGTCTCTTGCGGTAATCAGATGGATGGTGTGCTTGTCCTTCTGTAGTTCTTGCAACGTTTCTGCAGCATGTTCCCTGATGGGCACCTTTTGCAGGATATCATTGGCGCGAGCGTTGAAGAATCGATGAACTTCTTCTCTGCTCACGCCAAAGACGTCTTCGATGTAATAGGCTCGTTTATCCGGTAAGGGTAAGCCGAAGAACTCGCTCGCTTCTTGTAGCCAAATACTGCATTCGCCGTCATCATCATTGGTCAATACACCATCGATATCAAAGCCGAAAATGAAAGTAGAAATCGTATTCGCCTCCTCTCAGGCTAGGAAATTAGGACGTAAGGTAACATTTTCAAGTTCTAGGAGTAGGCGTTTGATGGTAAGTCCTCCTCCGTAGCCACCGAAGGAGTGGGTCCCTAACACGCGATGGCAAGGGATTATGATGCTTACCGGATTCGCTCCAACTGCTTGACCAACGGCACGATAGGCCTTTGTACCCAGGGCCTGACCGATCTTCTTATACGTCGTCACCTGACCATGGGGAACTTTGGCAATTTCCGCCCACACCCTCTTCTGAAAATCAGTACCCATCAGATGCAGGGGCCAAGAAAAGTCGATCCTGCGTCCCTTGAAATAGGTATCCAGGTCGTCCTGGTAAGCCCTAGGGAGGGGTTCTTGTTCAAAGTTGGCATCGGGACAGCGTTTGGCGAGCCAGTCTTTCCCGTCTTCTTCGCGGAATGCGACATAGACGAGCTTCTCACCTTCAAACCAGAGAAAAAGGGGCCCTACAGGAGATGTATAAACGGATTGCTGCACATCAAACGCCTCTTTCGATGTATAATAAAAGTTACTTCGATGAGTTAGGTAGTATTCCTTTCAAAGTAGAAAAGGGGAGAGAGCGTTGGGAATAGAACCACAGTTGTTGCTAGGTCAAACCGAGAAACGCCGTAAGATTTTGAATCTAGCATGGCCAGCGATTGTAGAGAATTTGCTGCACACGATGGTGGGTATAGTGGATACGGCCATGGTCGGTCGTTTAGGGGCAGCCTCCTTGGCTGCAGTCGGTCTGGGAAACCAGATTTCGATGGTAGGGCTGACTGTCTTTTCAGCTTTAGCCACAGGAAGTACAGCCCTTGTAGCCAGGCATATAGGTGCAGGTGAAAGAAGAAAAGCAGGGGATGTCGCCAGGCAATCTCTAGTGCTCGGTCTTTTCGTATCCGGTGCTGTGATGCTTACCTTTCTCTTGACTGCCCGGGGCCTTTTGGGACTCCTTTTCCGCAGTTCGGATGGGGACGTACTCCAGATGGCGGCGACGTATGTGCGCATTGTCTCTGCCGCAATGATCCTTAATTATTTCCTGATCGTGATTAATGCAATTTTGCGTGGTGCTGGAGATACCCAAACCCCCATGCGTATAACCGCACTAGTGAATGTGATTAATATTATCGGCAATACAATCTTCATCTACGGTGTTGGACCCATTCCAGCCCTAGGGGTGGCAGGTGCTGCCATAGGTACAGCCATCTCCCAATTGTGTGGCGGTCTCATCGCTCTGTGGGTTCTTTTCCGCCATCCAGTGCTAGGGGTGCGGGTCACCGATTCATTCAAACCGGATCGCCAGATCATTCGGCGCATCGCCAATATTGGTATTCCAGCAGGTGCTGAGCAGGGAATGATGCGAGTAGCCCAGCTTGTGTACACCATGATCGTCTCATCTCTAGGCACAGTGGCGTATGCCGCTCACCAAGTGGCCCTGAACGCTGAATCCCTTTCTTTTATGCCCGGAGCTGGATTCGCAACTGCCTCCACCACACTAGTGGGGCAGAATTTGGGCGCTGAAGATCCAGACGCAGCCGATGAAGCGGGACGCGTGACGCGGAATCTGGGTATCCTAGTTATGTCGGTTATGGGAGTGTTGTTTCTTGTCATGCCACAGCCCATAGTACGGATCTTCTCGAGGGATCCTGAGGTGATCCAACTCGCAGTCGTCTGCCTACGTCTCGTTGCCATCGCTCAGCCTGCCCTAGCAACTTGGATGATTATTGCTGGTGGTTTGCGGGGAGCGGGGGATACTCGAGCGATTCTTAAGATCGTCGTCATCGGCTTCGTTTTTGTCAGGGTTGCTCTGGCTTACATCCTTGCAATCGAGCTTGGATATGGCTTAATCGGGGCCTGGGTGGCTATGGTCATTGATCTATTTGTTCGAGGTTTCTTGATTCAAAGAAGATTTAGTAAGGGAGATTGGAAGCTGTTGCAAGTCTAAGGAAGGAGTGCATGCAAATGAATCGGTTCGATTACTTTATGCCTACGAAAATGGTGTATGGACAAGGAGTTGTGCGTGAAGCGGGTAGCAGTCTAGCCCTCGGGCAGAAGGCCCTGATCGTTACTGGACGATCGTCAGCCAGGCTTAGTGGAGCACTTGATGATGTCCTAGCCGTGCTCCCCGGGGAGCATGTCATTTATGACGAAGTAGAGAACAACCCTTCGGTCGATACGGTGATGCAAGGTGGGGCACTGGCAAGAAAAGAGGGTTGTGACTATGTTATAGCCATCGGTGGCGGTTCGCCTTTAGATGCCGCCAAAGCCATGGCGGTTTTGGCCGTGAACGATGTCCATGCTCTAGATCTCTACCAGAATGGTTGGGAAACAAGGGCTCTGCCCATCGTCGCGATTCCCACCACCGCAGGTACAGGTAGCGAGGTAACGCAATACGCGGTGTTAACCATCGAGGACGAAGAGACCAAGAAGGGACTCCGTGGACCTGATTTGTTCCCACAGGTTGCGTATCTTGATCCGAAGTATACCGAGTCTTTACCCCTTGGTGTAACCCGCGATACGGCTGTTGACGCATTGTCTCATTTGGTAGAGAGCTATCTATCAAAGAGAGCGACAGCCGCTAGTGATCTTGCAGCCTTACAGGGGATGGCCCTGTGGGGAACCACCATTTCTGCCCTGCGCCAAGGGACCCTTGATCTAGAGGCCAGGGATGCTTTGCTCCTAGCTTCGAGCTTAGGCGGTATAGCCATTGCCCAGACTGGGACCACACTGGTGCATGCCCTAGGTTATTCCCTTACTTACTATCATGATATGCCCCACGGTCGAGCAAATGGAGTCTGCATGCAAGCTTACCTCGACTATACGATGGGAGTGGCACCAGAGCGTGTTAAGACTGTCTTAGAGCTATTGGAACTCGATTCGGTAGAGGCATTTGGTGAGCTGATGGATGCACTTTTCATTGACGAGGTCGGAAAAATCGAGTTGACGGCGGAGACCTTGGCTGCTTACGTAGATAAAGCGATGCAAACGAACAATATCAAAAATTCCCTCGGGGACCCTGTCGAATCGGATTTAAGCAAAATCCTATCAGCTAGCATAAAGTAGAAAAAGGGGTCCCTGACCCCTTTTTCGTCCCTAACTTAGCTTTCAGTGATGATACTCAGTACGTACCTGGCGGCGGCGGTAAGCTGCTCGACAGAAATCGCTTCCGATGTGGTATGTACGCCGGTATAGCCTACACCTAGAACCACTGAGGGAATACCGTGGGCATTGATGATGTTGGCATCACTTCCGCCTCCGGTGCTCTCGATGGAGGGTGTAACTCCGATGGCCTTGGCGGCTCTTATGGCTAGCTGAACGGCATAATCGTCCTCGGTCAAGCTAAAAGCACTATAGCTGTGATTGACATGAATGTCTGCTGTTACACCATAGTCGGAGCAGGCCTTGTTAAGGGCCGCAACCATGCTGTCCATCTGCTGGTCCAATTTGTCATTATCCCGGGAGCGGGCTTCTCCCTGCAACTCGACTTTGTCGGGTATGATATTGGTAGCGGCACCACCATGAATCACCCCGATATTGGCCGTAGTCTCGGGATCGATTCGCCCGAGCTTCATTTGGGTAATCGCCTGGGCTGCTACGAGGATGGCACTAATACCGTCTTCTGGTGCAACTCCAGCATGGGCTGCTTTGCCGTGGATGGTGGCCTTCAGTCCCTTTTGGGCTGGGGCGGCGGTTACGATCGTGCCGACATCTCCGGTGGCGTCTAAGAAGAAACCGGCCTTAGCTTGAAACTGACTCGGATCCACAGACTTTGCTCCATAGAGTCCCCCTTCTTCTGCCACGGTAAAGAGGACTTCGAGGCGTCCATGGGGAATCTTTTCTTCTTGGATTATGCGTACCGCTTCAAGGATTGCAACAATACCAGCCACATCGTCTGCCGCCAAAATGGTGGTGCCATCACTGGTGATTACACCATTTTTGAGTTGCGGTTTGATGCCTAAACCTGGCTGAACCCTATCCATGTGGGCACAAAATAGTAGGGGAGGAGCATCTTTTTGGCCCTCTAAAATGCCAATTACATTGCCTGCTGTGCCACCGATCTTCGTGGCGGCGTCGTCTTCGGAGACGACAAAACCCAGTGCCTCCATCTTCGCCTTGAGGGCATCTGCCATGAGTCTTTCGTCTTTTGAAGCGCTGTCGATTTTCACGAGTTCGAGAAATTCATCGACTAACCGTTGTTGATTTACTTCCATCGTATCAACCTCCTCATTAGTCATGGTTTTCAACAAGGGTAGAGAATTTCCTCCCCTTACACAATAGCGAAACGGAATGATAGCAATGGAGCATCTAGTAGGTCTTGTCTTACTCGCGGGAGAGTTGCTACTGACCTGTGGGGCCGAGATGTACAGGGTGGAGGAGACCATAGAGAGAATGGGCCTGGCCGCAGGCTTTGTTCAAGTGGAGGGCTTTGCGACCCCGACAGGCCTTTTTATCTCGCTCCATACCGCCGATGGGCGTGTCTATACGAGGGTACGTCGGATTCGGAAGTCCTTCAATAATTTGTCCACAATCGCCAAGGTTAACTCCTTGAGCCGAGCCTTCTCGGAAGGAACGGTCACAGTCGACCAAGTGGGTGAAGAACTAGAGAGGTTACGTTTGACGAGTGAGCCGGATACTATATGGTGGCAGCTGATTGGCGGCATTGGAGCTATGGCCTTTACCATGATTTTCGGTGGAAATTGGTTCGAGGGAGCAATTGCTGGTTTGACAGGTGCCTTGGTGCTGGTCTTGGTGGCCTGGCTGAATCGCCATCCCGTTCCAAAGGTACTTCAAGCCGCTATAGGTGGAATCGTGGCAGCTTGGCTAATTCTGTGGGTATCAAAGGTTCTGCCCATTGATCCTGATGTGACCACCCTCGGTGCAGTGATGGTGATGACCCCGGGCGTCGCTATGACCACCGCTATTCGTGACTTGCTCAGTGGAGAGCTTCTTTCGGGCTTGAGCAGAAGTGCCGAAGCCTTGGCGGTGTCTGTGGCCATTGCCACCGGTGTTGCCATTGTGATACGCTTGGGGGGACGTTAGTATGTTGATTCAAGCTATAATAGGCTTTATGGGTGC
>JAAZLY010000240.1 GCA_012799115.1 Bacillota bacterium | reverse complement strand
TTCGGGCTTGAGCAGAAGTGCCGAAGCCTTGGCGGTGTCTGTGGCCATTGCCACCGGTGTTGCCATTGTGATACGCTTGGGGGGACGTTAGTATGTTGATTCAAGCTATAATAGGCTTTATGGGTGCCATCACCTTTGCCTATATCTACCGAGCCCCAAGAGACCAGCTTGTTTATGCAGGTGTCGTTGGAGCCGTGGGCTGGACGATCTGCCTTGTAACAAGCGAGGCCTGGGGGGAGCTCGCCGGAGTATTCTTCGCTGCTACTTCTGTCGCCCTGTGTAGCGAGATTTTGGCTCGCAGGAGACATCAACCGGTATTGGTTTTTCTGATTCCAGGGGTAATTCCTTTGGTTCCAGGGGCCAAAGCCTATTTGACCATGTTAAGCTTTTTACAGCAAGACTATACGGAGGCAATTATCTTACTTGTTTCAACACTGTTGTTGGCTGGCGCGGTGGCGGCCGGTATCATCATCGCCAGTTCCGTCTTTAGGACATATTCCCGCGCCAAGCATGTCAGGAGGTAGAGTCATGGGAAACAAGCAAATTGTAGTGAAGGTCGCTGACCAAGAACTGAGAGTTGAAGCTGGCACCCTTGTGGGGCAAATTGCTGAGCTCATCCCTGAATCGAAGGGGGCTGTGGTAGCTCGGGTGAATAATGACATTATGGGATTTCAATTTCCACTCACCGAGGACTGCACGATTCGGTTCTTACACACGGATTCTGAAGACGGGATGCGTGCCTATCGCGCTGGTCTGGTCTTTTTGTTTGTCAGGGCCGCTTTGGAGGTTATTCCTAATTGCACCGTTCATGTGAAGCATGCCTTGAGTAACGGCCTTTACGGCGAGATCGATCATACACATCCGGTCATTGAAAAGGATATTCGAGCCATTGAGGAACGTATGAGGGCCCTCGTTGAAGCAGACATTCCCTTTGAGAGGCGTATTGTGCCGAGGACAGAAGCAGAGCGGATCTACAGGGAACAGGGTTTCGAAGACAAGCTGCGGTTATTAGCCCAAAACGGTAACGAAGAAGTTGTTCTATACAACTTCGGTTGGTTTCATGACTCCTTGCGGACAATCATGGTACCCAGCAGTGGCTATTTGAAGTACTTTAAACTCCGCTACTATCTACCTGGCTTTATTCTAGAGTACCCCCGGAGGGCTCATCCGACCCAGATTACCGAATATGTGGAACAAGGCAAACTATTTAATGAGTTCTTCAAGGCAGAACGCTGGCAAGACAACATCTCTATTCCTACCGTACCGGCGTTGAATGATTGCATCAGGCAAGGTCGATTTGGTGACTTGGTGCGGATCTCAGAGGCGTACCATGAGAACCAAATTCGGGATATCGCCCAACAGATATCCAAGGAACGAGACCGACTGCGCATTATTTTGGTCGCCGGTCCATCCAGTTCGGGAAAGACTACCTTTGCACAGCGCCTAACCGTACAGTTACGGGTCGAGGGTGTCTGGCCGGTGGCAATTGGGCTTGACGACTACTTCGTTGATCGGCACTTGACGCCCTTGGACGAAGATGGCAATGCTGATTTTGAAGCCCTTGAGGCCATCGACATAGAACTTTTCAATGAACATCTGACCAAACTGATTCAAGGAGAAGAAGTCCAGCTGCCGACCTTCCATTTTCCCACGGGCACTAGGCAGTGGCACGAGCACAAGACACTTCGGGTTCGTTCCGATCAGCCGATAATCATTGAGGGGATCCATGGATTGAATGATAAACTGACGGCATCGATTCCCAAGGGGCGGAAGTTTAAGATCTATATTTCGGCCTTAACGAACCTCAACCTTGATTTTCATACCCGGATTCCTACCACAGATGTTCGTTTGCTGCGGCGTATGATTCGGGACAATCAGTTCCGGGGACATGACGCCCGGGCAACCATTGAGCGCTGGCCCTTGGTCACCCGGGGTGAGCAACGCCACATCTTCCCTTTCCAGGAAGATGCGGATGTGATGTTCAACTCTACCTTAATATATGAACTACCTGTCTTAAAGCCTTTAGCGGTCGAGCTCCTAGAGAGTATTACCCCTGATGAACCTCAGTATTCTGAAGCAAGGCGGATGCTTCGCTTCTTGAGTCACTTTGTCTCTGTTGAGGACTGGTCGGATATACCATGCAACTCGTTGCTCCAGGAGTTTCTGGGAGGTTCCTGTTTTGAATAAATGTCAGGGGGTTACCCAATGAATGTTGTATTGGTGGCTTTGAATGCGAAGTACAGCCACTCGAGTCTGGCTTTGCGTTATCTGAAGCACTATCTTCAGCCCGAATTTCCCAGCGTGAAAGCGTTGGAGTTTAACATTAACCAGGATCCCGCGATGATGTTGACAGAGATTGTCGTGGAAAACCCTGATGTAGTTGGTTTTTCCTGCTACATCTGGAACATCGAGCTTATCCTGCCCCTGGTAAGTAACTTGCGAAAGGTGTCGCCCCACACCACCATTATCCTTGGTGGACCGGAGGTGTCCTTTGATACCGAACATTGGCTACAAAGCTACCCTGCTATCGACTACGTCATTGCGGGGGAGGGCGAAGAAGCACTGCGGCGCTTCCTAGAAGAGTGGAAACAGGTTGGTGGTAAGCTCGGTAGCGAGCAGCTCAGTAGCATTCCTGGCCTTGTCTTCAGGGAGGGAAGCGCAGTCATTTCGAATCCGCAGGAACTGATGGATTTGGCTAGCATTCCGCCGATTTACACTGGTGATCTGAGTGCACTACAGAACAAGATCGTCTACTATGAGACCACAAGGGGTTGTCCTTACTCCTGTGCTTACTGCCTCTCTTCGGTTATGGGCGGGGTGCGGAAGTTTCCCATGGAACGATCCCAAGAGGAATTGAGACTCCTAGCAGCCACTGGCGTTGAGCAGGTTCGCTTTGTCGATCGCACCTTTAATTATGATGCCAAACGGGCTTATGAGCTCTTACAATTCATGATCGAGCTCGACACGGAGACCCGTTTTCAGTTGGAAGTAAGCGGTGACCTACTGACACAACCGATTTTAGAGCTCTTGCAGAGTGCACCGGAGAATCGCTTTCAGTTTGAGATTGGGGTGCAATCCACGAATGAAGCGACGCTCGATAGGGTCACTCGCCGTTCTGATCTGGATAAACTGCAGGAGATTGTGGCATTTTTGAAGGAAAAGACAACGGTGAGGGTTCTCTTGGACCTGATTGCAGGCCTACCTGAAGAGGGCTTCTGGCGTTTTGGCGAATCTTTCGACTATGTCTATGCACTGAAACCCGATCGCATTCACCTCGGGTTTCTCAAGCTCCTGCGGGGTTCAGCCCTGAGGGAGGAGGCTGAGAACTTCGGCTGCATTTTCACCGAACGTGCCCCCTACGAAGTACTAGGCACGGACCATCTTTCGTACCGGGAACTTGCCCGACTGAAAGTCATTGAAGATCTGGTCGATAAGTTCTATGGTACGCGCTTTGAGCGTTCTTTAGAGTACCTCTGCCGAGAGGGGCGCTCGCCCTTTGGGTTTTTTAACGACTTAGCTGAGAAATGGGAAGCGAAAGGTTACCATCTGCTCAATCATTCTCTAGGAGGTCTTTATCAAATTCTTTGGGAACTTTATGGTGTAGAATCAGAAGGTTCCCACCCCGATCTCTTGCCCTGGCTCTGTTATGATTTTCGTCTCAACGAGGCACGTCAGATGACCCCCGCATGGATGGGGGGGCGCCAGGATCGGACTCTGGAAAATGAGCTGATTCAGTCCGGTCGGATTTATGAGCTACTGCCAGGGCTTGAAGAACTAAGACCCCGGGAGATTGGACGCCGGATTTTCGTTGAGGCACTGCACTTTGCCAGTGGCACTGAGCGTCTGCTCTTCTACTTTCCTCC
>JAAZLY010000239.1 GCA_012799115.1 Bacillota bacterium | reverse complement strand
TAGAACTAGAGTTTCTGATGAGGAAAGCAGGAGCAAGCGCTATGTCCTTCGATCCCATTGTGGCTTCAGGACCTAGGAGTGCACTACCTCATGCCAGGCCAGGGGAACGGATCTTGAGTGTTGGAGACTTTCTTGTTCTAGACTTTGGCTGTAAGGTCAATGGCTATTGTTCAGATATGACTAGGACTTTAGTCATCGGTGAACCTGAAGAGAAGCATTTGCTCATCTACGATCTAGTACTTGAAGCGCAGCTCCGATCCCTAGAGGCGATTGCGCCAGGGAAAACCGGTGTTGAGATTGATACCATCGCCCGCAACATTATTAGTGAGGCAGGATATGGCGAGTACTTTGGTCATGGATTAGGCCATAGTCTGGGTCTTGAGGTCCACGAGAGTCCACGCCTCTCCAAGCTCGATCAAACAGTCCTGCAACCTGGCATGATTGTCACGGTAGAACCAGGTGTCTACTTACCTGACTTTGGCGGCGTGAGAATCGAGGATCTCGTCTTGGTGACGGAGGATGGATATGAAGTGCTTTCATCGACATTTAAAGAGTTGTATGTGGTAAGATAAGGAGGAAGTACAGTGATTTCAGTAAACGACTTGCGTACGGGAGTGACAATTGAGGTTGAGGGAGACATATACAGTGTGGTTGATTTCCTCCACGTCAAGCCAGGTAAGGGAGCAGCCTTTGTCCGCACCAAACTGAAGAATATCCGGACAGGATCCAGTGTTGAACGGACCTTTAGGGCTGGTGAGCGAGTTGCCCGAGCTCATATAGAATCGAAGCAAATGCAATACATGTACAACGCAGATGGGGAGTATTTCTTCATGGATATGGAAACCTATGATCAGATTGCCCTGCAATCTGATGAGCTAGGGGATGCTCCAAAGTATCTTTTGGAAAACATGACCATAGGTATCCAATTCTATGAGAACCAGGCAGTAGGAGTAGATTTGCCCACGACGGTCATTTTGGAAGTGACCCAAACAGAACCCGGATTCCGAGGTGATACGGCACAAGGTGCAACAAAACCAGCAACGCTGCAAACTGGGCTGACGATTCAAGTACCGCTGTTTGTGGAACAAGGTGAGATGGTTAAGGTTGACACTAGGACTGGAGAGTATCTCTCAAGGGCCTAGGCAGTAGAAAAACCTAGGGGGTGGATGTATTGGAAACGATTAGAGAGAAGATTGCCTATTTGCGTGGTATCATCGATGGCGATCCTTCCTTAGCGGAGGGACGCAACGCCTTTCTGTTCGGTAAGGTATTGGAGATTCTCGAGAGTCTCGCCTATGAAGTGGAGGACCTAACCCGGGCCCAGGAAGAACTTGATGAGTATCTGGAAGAAGTCGATTTTGATTTAG
This sequence comes from Bacillota bacterium, assembly GCA_012799115.1. Lineage (GTDB taxonomy): Bacteria > Bacillota > Limnochordia > Darwinibacteriales > Darwinibacteriaceae > UBA5420. The sequence goes on along the minus strand of JAAZLY010000239.1, from coordinate 12,184 downwards.
CCATGCTCGAGGATGAGATGTTCATGGACGAAGAGGATGACTGTGAACACGACGATTGGGACGATGAATCATTGGTCGATGTTGAGTGTCCAGTGTGTGATTACATCGTGACATTCGATGAAGAGTTCTTGTTTGATGAAGGTGTTGAAATTCGTTGCCCCCGCTGTGATGCAATCGTATTCGAGTCTGCGGACGGCGAGGAGCTTGACGACCTCTTTACGGAAGATGCGGTTGAAGACGAAGATTGATTGATATAGCAATATCGAGGTTGCCCCCATGCGGGGGCAACCTTTTTTTTGGCATAACTTGTCCCCATGTCGCATACGTTGTGACAAGGAGTGGACCCCATCATGATCAACTATCTCGCACCAGTGTTGAGGGAAATTATGAAAAAAGCTGCCTTGTGCAGTCTTGAAGAGATACGGGTTCGTCTCAATAGGCCTCTCATGGTCAAGGATGCCAGGGGGTTCTCCTTTCTTTCCCGTGAAGGACAACCCTCCTTGCCGCAGCATGGCTACATTGTAACCCAAGACGATCTCCAGAGAACCCTGCAGCTCGTTACAGACAACTCTTGGTACGCTTGGGAACAAGAAATTCAAGGTGGGTACCTGACGCTGCCAGGTGGACATCGCGTGGGCATAGCTGGTCAGGCGGTCTATGGAGATGGAGCATTCAAGACAATTAAGCATGTTTCATCTCTTAATTTCCGCCAAGCCAGGGCCGTCTTAGGGGCGGCAGACGCGATTATCGGTGAGGTAGCACCAAGGGGCGGTGCGCAGATCCGTTCGACTCTGATCGTCTCGCCCCCCGGATGCGGGAAGACCACCCTCTTGCGGGATCTCGCCAGGCAGGTAGCAAATTGCGGCTTCCAAGTCGTCGTGATCGATGAGCGTTCGGAGATCGCCTCCTGTTATCTTGGGGTACCACAGTTAGATGTTGGTGCTCAGACGGACATCCTTGATGGCTACGCAAAGGAGATCGGTGTATACCATGCCCTACGGGGCCTAGGCCCACAGGTTGTGGTTACAGACGAAATAGGTCATTTTGGTGACGCCTTGATTCTTTCTGAACTTGCCCGTAGTGGAGTAAAAGTCATCGCCACCTGCCACGGGGAATCTTGGGAAAAGCTTAAGGGAAAAAGCTGGGCAACAGACAATTTGGCAGTCTTTGAACTGGTAGTGATCTTGTCTCGCAGGAGAGGTCCAGGTACCATCGAGACGGTTCTAAGACTGGATGGAGGCACATAAAATATGGAGGACAGGGGTGGGGGTGAGAGATTTGTACATCAAGGGTCTAGCTGCGGGTCTCATTCTGTTTTCCACTGGAACAATGGGCTTAACGGTAGCTAAGAGTTTCTCCCAGCGGGTGCACAATCTGAGGCAACTCATTACCTTTATTCAGATCCTTGAATCGGAGATCCAGTTTGCACGGACAACACTACCCAATGTCATAGCCATGCAGGCTCCCCAGTTTTCAGGGGAGATGGGTAGGTTCTTAAGTAACATGAGCTCTAGGCTCAGGGAAGGGCGCGGAGAGTCTTTTGGTGCAGTCTGGGAGCAGGGCCTTCAAACACTTGCTTTGAATGGCTTGCCAAAACCCACGTTGGAGGACCTGCGTAGCCTAGGAGATGTCCTTGGCACGAGCGATGTCACAGAACAGACGAAGCATCTCAAAGTATTACTCCATCGGTTGGAGCAGGCCCTCGAACGTGCTGACGGGGAACGAGAAAAGCAAACCCGTCTGTGGCAATATCTAGGTTTCTCGACGGGCTTACTCCTTTGTCTGCTTTTGCTGTAGGGGGGGATCAAGATGACAGACTTGTCGCCAATTTATCGCATCGCCGGACTGGGGATCCTAGTGGCTGTCCTCAATATTTTCCTCGTCCAGGCTGAACGGAAGGAACAGGCACAAATGCTGAGTTTGGCAGGGGTGATCATTGTCCTTCTCTGGCTTGTTCAGATGGTGGGACAACTCTTTTCCGATGTTGAAGCCGTTTTTAGGTGGTGAGTGCATTGCTGTGGCTTCCCTTGGTGGTTGGACTCGGCATTGTCTTGACTGTGTTTCAAGCCCATCTCAGGGAGGAACAACCTGCCTGGGCCGTCTTGGTTGCCTTCTCCTTTGTTGCAGTTCTTTTTCTAGGCCTAATCCCTCAGTTCAGTAACCTCTTTGGGGCGATCACGGCTTTGGCAAGGGAGGCCCAAGTGAGTTCCTTGTATTTGAATCCTGTCCTAAAGACAATTGGCGTCGCCTACGTCACATCCTTTGGCGTTCAGATCAGTCGCGAAGCCGGCGAAGAGGTCATCTCCGGCATGATCGAACTATCGGGTAAGGTCGTCATCCTGTTAATTGCCTTACCCCTTCTTCAGGCTATCTTAGCCACTCTTTTCGGCATACTAGGTTTCTAGGGTGATTTGTGTGAAACGGCGCATCGCAATACTTACCATCGTCGCAGTCCTCTTGGGTATTGGATTGAATGGGCAGGCGCAGTCTCCCCGTGATACAGACTCCTATCAAGAGTCCCTCCAAGCCCAGTTAGAAGCTCTGGAGTTGGCTCAACTACTAGACTTCGCACAGCTCTTAGAGGAAGAATACCGGGAGTATTTGCCCAGTCTAAGTCTGCAGGATGTGCTCAAAGGGGGAGGTAGCCTTCCTTCACCCTCAGGGTTCTTAGGACTTCTACTTCAGGGTCTCATTGGCGAGCTCTACCTAAGCTTGCACCTCTTGCGTCAATTGGTAGTCATAGGCATATTGGCTGCCCTCTTGGAGCGTTTGAGTAGCTCCTTTGGCGCTAAGGCCGTTGTAGATTTGGCCTTTGCTATCTGCTTTCTTGTTCTTGTCATTCTTGGTCTGCAGAGTTTTCAGATCGCATCGAGTGTAGCAACGGCTACTATGGATCAGATGGTCGGATTTATGTACTCGCTGATTCCCACATTGACCTCTCTCTTGGTGGCGGTGGGTAGCGTCACATCTGCCGCAGTGTTCCATCCCTTTCTCTGGGCTCTTGTAGGAACAATTGCGAGCCTGGTTCAACGTCTGTTGCTTCCCATGATTCTGCTGAGTACCGCCTTTTCACTTGTTGCCCAGTTCAGTACAGAGCTCTCCTTTCCCAAGCTCGGAAACCTACTAAAACAAGGGGCCGTTCTCATTCTAGGTGTCTGCTTTATCGTCTTTTCAGGCTTCATGGTGGTTAGAGGGGCGATCGCTCCAGTCGCTGACGGGATCTCTTTGCGTACCGCCAAGTATCTCACCAAGACATTGATTCCCATAGCCGGCGGCATGTTCGCCGATACGCTAGAAGTCGTTGTGGGAGGATCGCTTTTAATTAAGAATGCGGTGGGCATCTTTGGACTGGTCATGATCATGCTAATGGTTGCGACTCCACTTCTAAAGGTGCTAGCAATGCTCATTGTGTACAAGATCGTTGGTGCGCTTCTAGAGCCCATTTGTGATAAGAGAATCGTACAGGTCCTAGGCATTATGGAATCATCGTTGACCCTCGTATTGATCTCTTTAGCTACTGTTGCCCTCATGTTCTTCTTGGCTATTACTATTTTGGTGGGCATAGGTAATGTGACAGTGTTTATGAGGTGAACATCATGTACTGGCAGCAATGGCTTCAGGCGTTACTTGGCTTAGTTGTACTACTTTGTGTCTTGGAGATGCTTTTGCCCTCTGGCGAATTGGCGAAGTTCTCCAAACTTGTCCTGGGCTTGGCCATCATGCTTGCCGTTTTGCAGCCTCTGTCCATTTTGCTGAATCAAGATGTTCAGGTTCTTGATTTTGCCTGGGAAGACAGTCCTGAGTGGGCTCCAGACGTGCAGAGCTTGGCAGAGCGCGTACAGCTTGCAGCCACAACACCCTTTCTAAGAAGTAATGAAGAACAGGTGGCCAATCAACTAGAAGATATTCTTTTGAGTCAAGATATCGTGGAGAGTGCCAGTGTGCAGATCAGAGAGGAGCGACGCCAATTGGTCGTTCATATCTCGGTTCATCCATTTTCGCCAAGGGATGCCGACCGAGTCAGAGAGTTAGTGTCATCCATACTGAACATTCCGGCAGAACGAGTCCTGGTAGAACAGGGGATAGAGTAGGGGGCGCGGAAATGCGTGAAATCTGGAACCGGCTGACACAGCGTCAACAGAAGATATTTAGTTGGCTAGCAGTAGCCTTGATCGTTGGGGTTGGCATGCTCTTGCTCCAGCCTACCAGCCCTGGAGGAGTTGCCATCACCCCTTCTAGCGAAACCTTAGGCGTGGTACGTACTCCAAGCTCCAATAAGGATGCACTTGAACAAGAACTGACCCGCATTCTCAACTCCATGCTCGGGGGGAACCGAACCAGTGTCTTCTTGACGATGGAGCGAGGACCGAGTCTGAAGATTGCCTACAACGTGACGGAAGAAGAACGCTGGGGAGAAGAGGGACGAAGTGAAAAGCGCTGGACATCAAATCCAGTTCTCATGCGTAACGATAGTGAAAGGAAGGAGGTACCACTGGTTCTCGAAGAAATTGAGCCAATTGTTCGGGGTGTTTTGGTAGTGGTCGATCAGCAACCTAGCGCTGATGTGCGATTGGCGGTCTCTCAAGCAGTCGCCACTGCCTTACATGTGCCGATGTATCGAATTGAGGTTTTGTTCAAACAATAAAGGGGGATCGTGAGTATGGCAAAGTTCTATGTGTTTCGCGGCAGAAAGGTCCTTTGGAATCTCTTCGTCGTTGCCCTCCTTATCGTCGCTCTAATGTATATCTTCAGTGCAGGTGACGAATTCGATGTTGATTCGGCTGTAACCTCTGAAGAAGAGGAGGGTTTGAGTCAGGTTGTGGTGGTTGAACCGGTGACAGTACGTACCATCCCCACGAAGTTCGCTGAATACAAGCTCGAGAGAGAACGAATGCGCAGTCGACAAGTAGAGCTCCTACAAAATCTTGCTTATGATGGCCATACCGAGGGTGAACGTAAAGCACAGGCTCAGGCAGACTTGCAGAAGTTCATAGAGAAAATAAGTCGTGAAACAGATATAGAAAACCTGCTCAAGGCACAGGGTTACCTCGATGCACTGGTTCTCTTGGATCAGGAAACGATCACTGTGGTCGTTCCAGTCACGTTAATGCGGGATGAAGCAGCCCGGATTGGCGAGTTGGTTCACCGGCTCACGGGCATACGGCTCGAAGGAGTAACCATCGTCGACGAAACCATTGGTGTGTAGCGATGATATCGTTTTACGAAAGCCTCAGTCGCCTGGGGCTTCTCATTTTTTGAAGGAGAAAAAAGGAAGTTAGCGAAATGAACCAAGATACATGGGAAAGAGGTGCACCACAAATATGGAACTCAAGCAGATTAAGGAACTCATTTCCTTGGTCAATTCGACTGACTTAACAGAGGTAGAGATAGAGAATGGGGACTTTCGTTTACGCATCCGCAGAGAACAGAAAGAAGCGGTGCCTACGCCTATTCGTGTCATGGAGACTGTAATGCCGGAAGTCGTAGGGACTCCTGAACCGGTCGTTGAATCAAGGGAAGGATTGGTCGAGATAACCGCGCCTATGGTGGGCACGTTTTATCGCGCTCCAGCTCCAGATGCTGATCCCTTCATTCAGGTCGGTGAGACGATTACCCAAGGCCAGGTCTTGTTTATCATCGAAGCCATGAAAATGATGAATGAAATAGAGTCTGAAGTGAAGGGAGTTGTCAAGCAAATACTCGTTGACAACGGGGAGCCTGTTGAGTATGGACAGCCCATATTGTTGATCGATCCAAGAGCCTAGGAGGTAACCTATGTTGCGTAGAATACTTGTCGCGAACAGAGGCGAAATTGCCTTGCGAATTATTCGTGCCTGTCGCGAACTGAACATCGAGACCATTGCTGTTTATTCTGAAGCAGATCGCAACTCCCTCCACACGAGGTGGGCTGACAAGGCAGTGTGCATTGGACCTGCTGCTTCTAGAAACAGTTATCTTAACGCCCAAAACATCCTGGCAGCAGCGGTGGCTCATGGGGCAGATGCTGTTCATCCAGGTTATGGGTATTTAAGTGAGAGTGCAATCTTTGCTGAGATTTGTGAGGCTCATAATCTTGTATTTGTCGGTCCTACTGCAGAGCAGATTGAACTTCTAGGAGATAAATCGAAGGCTAAGGCTACCATGCGTGCAGCGGGTGTGCCCGTCGTGCCCGGGAGCGAAGGAGCTATCCATGATGAGTCAGAACTGATTGCTGTTGCTGAAGAAGTGGGTTACCCTGTGATGATCAAAGCGAGTGCAGGCGGGGGCGGCAAGGGCATGCGTCTGGCTCGAGATCGGGGTGAACTGATCAAGGCCTATCACACAGCTCGCTCCGAAGCAGCTGCTGCCTTTAGCAATGATGAAGTCTACCTGGAGCGATTTATTGAAGCTCCTAGGCATATCGAGGTACAACTCTTCGGTGACAACTACGGCAATATTGTCCATTTCGGGGAGCGGGAGTGTTCCCTCCAGCGCCGGCACCAGAAGCTGATTGAAGAGTGCCCCTCCGCGGCAGTTGATGAATCCATGCGGGCGGCCATGGGTCGCGCTGCCGTCCTGGGGGCAACCGCCGTCAATTATCGAAATGCTGGTACCATGGAGTTCTTACTGGATGCTTCGGGCGAGTTCTATTTCATGGAAATGAATACACGTATTCAAGTGGAGCACCCTGTGACAGAGATGGTCTATGGAATCGACCTGATCAAAGAACAAATCCGTATCGCTTCGGGCGAGGCCCTCGGCTATGATCAAGGAGACATTAGTCCAATGGGGCACGCCATCGAATGTCGGATCAACGCTGAAGCCGTTAGAATGAACTCTAGACCCTCACCGGGCCTGATTGAGACATTGTTGGTTCCCGGTGGCTATGGGGTGCGTTGGGATAGTCACGTTTACCAGGGGTACACTGTGCCGCCTTACTATGATTCCATGTTCGGCAAACTCATTGCTTGGGGAACGGATCGCGATGAGGCAATCCACAGGATGAAGAGGGCTCTTGCAGAGTTGACCGTGGAAGGAATCGAAACATCCATTCCCTTCCATCGAGCGATGATGGACGATCCTGCCTTCAGGGGGGCTCGCTTTTCCACCGACTTCCTCGAAGAGTGGTTGGCAGAAACGGAATTGTCGCCCAAGGAATAGTTTGGTATAATACTTGCAGGAGGTGTTAGAGAATGTCGGAAACCGAACGACGTGGCGAATTAGGCGAACTGAAGATTGCCAATGATGTAGTTGGAATCATAGCAGGTCTGGCTGCTGTTGAAGTTCCGGGTGTAGCCGGAATGAGTGGAGGCATAGCTGGTGGCATCGCCGAAATGCTAGGACACCGCAACTTATCAAAGGGTGTTAAAGTTGATGTTGGCGAACACGAATGTGTTGTTGATTTGTTCCTCATCATTGAATACGGTTACAGTATTCCTGAGGTTGCTCAGCAGATTCAAGAGAATGTCAAGCGAACGATTGAAGTTATGACAGGCCTTGATGTGATGGAAGTAAACCTGCACGTTCTTGGTGTGCAGTTCCCGCAAGAAAAAAAGGGTGAAGAGGCGCAAATACCCGCTCCTAGGGGGAAGTAAGATGATACTCTTTGATCGTGTCTTACTAGGAATAACCGCCTTGATCTTGGTCACCCTCGCTGGACTTCTCCTTTCGACGGTGTGGGGTAGTGCCCTCTTGGTTGATTGGCTGAGATCAGCGAATTTGACGATGGATGGCAGTATTGTCGCTTTAATCCTGGTGCTCCTAGCCGTGTATATTCTGGTTTTGATCACCAGATTTGAAAGGAAGAAGTTCATCGTCTACCCCAGAGAGTTGGGGGAAGTGAAAATTAGCACTTCCTGCGTAGAGAGCCTTATTGTTGAGGCCACGGAGCAGATTCCGGGCTTAGCTCAGGTGAGTGCGTCCTTTACCGATGTAGTAAACCCGAAGGTTACGGTCAGGGTCGTCGTTCATCCCGATCACAACCTCTCCCGTCTATCAGAAGATCTGCAGGAAAGTGTCAGGTCTTATGTGGAAAAGACGGTAGGGATTGTCATTCAGGAAGTAGATGTATTTGTAGACGGAATAATGAAAGACGATGGAGACGACGTTGCTAAGCTCGAAGACTTAATCTAGAGGGGTGCTGGTATGAAAGAGCGGTTATTGGTAATACTGGGTACTCATTTAGGAAAGATACTCGGATCGATCATGGGCCTTATTGTGGGCTGGATCATTATCGCGTTTGGCATACTGAAGGGTCTCTTTGTAGTGCTCTGTATTGGCGCAGGGTTTCTTTTAGGTTCATATCTAGATTCGCCAAGAAGTGGTAGGGATTTTACCAGTCGATTTTCGAGGTGATCGTGTTTGAGTAGACGACTAGCACGGCAGGTTGCGTTTCAGACTTTGTATCAGATTGATCTGAGCAAAGATGATCCGGAAACTGCCCTGCAACAAAGGCTAAATGATGTTGCTTTAAGCCCTGACAACCAGGATTATGTGAGAACGGTGGTGCGTGGCGTCCATCAGCAAATGCGGGCTCTGGACAGCCAAATTGGCACCATCTCGCAAGCGTGGGAGGTCCATCGTCTCGGGTACATTGATCGTAGTATTCTGCGGCTTGCTATCTACGAGATTGTATTTATGGATGCCATTCCCGTTGGGGTTACGGTCAATGAGGCGGTGGAGCTCGCCAAAGAATTTGGCGATGAAGACTCGCCTCGTTTTATCAACGGACTGCTCGGGACAGTAGTTCGAGATGGAGATTTTCAATGAGAGTGTTTCTCGGAATTGACACGAGTAGTTATACGACATCGATGTGTCTCCTTGGTGAGGATGGAAAGATCAAGGCGGACGAACGAATCATCTTGCAGGTGGCTTCTGGTGCCCGGGGTTTGCGGCAATCAGAAGCCTTATTTCAACATGTCCAGAACATCCCTGAGATTACTGCAAGACTCTCCGATGCAGTCAAGGAACACGAACTTGCAGCCATTGGCGTTTCTGTGAAGCCGCGGCCCCAGGATGACTCTTACTTGCCGGTCTTTTTACCGGGGTTAGCTCTTGGTGAAGCTCTCGGCAACTTGCTGGGCATACCCTGTCACAAACTAACACACCAAGAGACACACATTTGGGGCGGGCTAGCTAGTGCAGACGGGCCGAAGAGTCCGGATTTTCTCGTCATCCACTTGTCTGGCGGTACAACGGAGCTGACGGCTGTGAGCCGTTCAGAGGAGACAAACCAACTCCAAATCAAACTCTTAGGAGGTACCCTAGACCTTCATGCAGGGCAGTATGTGGATCGACTGGGCGTGAAGTTGGGTCTTCCCTTCCCGGCAGGTCCCAGCTTAGAGAAAATGGCACAGAGAACAAGTGAGACCGTTCCTGTGGCGACATTTCACCGCGGTGGCATGGTGAGTTTCTCGGGACCCCTTACGGCATTGGAAAACATGCTAGGTGAGGTGTCGCCAGAAGTATGTGCCCGGACCTGTTTTGTGAGTATTGCCCGGACTTTAGTTAAGTGGATTCAATGGGCTGCGGAGACGTACTCTAGCCGTGAACTCTTAATTGTGGGTGGGGTAGCCTCGAACCAGATTATCCGGGACACCCTTCGTGCACGACTGCCGGATTGGCAATTGTACTTTGCCGATCCGGTCTATAGCGTGGACAATGCGTATGGGGCTGCCTTCTTCAGTTTCTTGACTTCTGGTGGAAAGGGGAGGTAACGAACATGCTGCAACCCATTTCCGTAAGTGAGCTCACGACCCGGATTGCAGTTGCTCTGTCAGGTCCTGAGTTTCAGAGTGTGGCAGTGGAGGGTGAGATCTCCAATTTCGTGCACCATCGGTCAGGTCACATGTATTTTTCCTTGCGCGATGAGCGCAGTCGGATTAAAGCCGTCATGTTTCGCGGGCGCAACCAACGTTTAGGGTTCGTCCCAAAGAACGGCGATACTCTCGTCGCGGTTGGTTCTATCGGAGTCTACGAGCCCAATGGGGAGTACCAGCTCTATGTGGATCTTCTCCTGCCAAAGGGAATAGGTGACTTACACCTGGCTTTTGAGCAATTGAAGGACAAGCTTGAGCGGGAGGGTCTGTTTGACCCTGCACGAAAGAGGCCCTTGCCTGTCTTGCCCCGGAAAATCGGTGTGATTACCTCTCCTTCAGGAGCAGCTCTCCGTGATATTCTCCACGTTCTTACCAGGCGCTATCCTGGAGTTCAGGTGCTCGTCTTTCCTGCCTTAGTGCAGGGAGACGGAGCACCCTCGAGCCTGATACAGGCCCTCTCTATGGCGCAAAGCACGGATGTGGATGTAATCATTATCGGCCGAGGCGGAGGTTCCTTTGAAGAATTGGCAGCCTTTAACGATGAGGGCCTTGCTCGAGCCATTGCCCAATCCACGATTCCCACCGTTTCTGCTTGTGGACATGAGACGGATTTTACCATCGCAGACTTTGTCGCAGATCACAGAGCTCCAACTCCTTCCGCCGCAGCGGAGATTGTGGTTCCCATGCAAGGGGAACTCCTTCAAACCATTAGCTCCCTACAAAGTCGGATGATGCGATCCATGCAGCGAAGAATTCAGGCGGATCGCCGTTATGTAAGGCAACTAGGCCAGAGCCCGATGCTACTTAGACCTAAACACCACCTAGACCAACGAAGGCAACGCCTTGACGAGTTAGTGAGCAACTTGTTTCTCTATCAGCGGCATGGTATCGTTCCAAAGCGAGAGAAACTTGCTGGCATTGTTGGGAAACTTCAAACGCTCAGTCCCTTGGGGACTCTCGCTCGGGGTTACTCAATTTGCCAGACCGAGGATGGACAGGTACTGCGCCAGTCTAGGCAGGTTGTAGCTGGTGATGTAGTCTATGTAACACTCCACGAAGGTTCTTTGGTGTGTCTAGTAGAAGGGAGGAAGCCATGAGTGAACTAAAGTTTGAAGAGGCGCTGGGGCGATTGGAAGAAATCGTCCGCAAGCTTGAACAGGGTGAGGCTCTCCTCGACGAAGCTCTCGTTCTTTTTGAGGAAGGTGTGAAACTAGCTCGCTTCTGCAATGAAAAACTAGATCAGGCGGAAGCCAAGATCGAGATGATGATGGGCGATGGCCAAATCGAGACATTTGAGGTGAACGAAACGTGAAGCAATTGGTCTTAGAAGTGGAAGAAATTCTGGAACAGGCGTTACCGCCTGAAGAAACGGTTCCTACAGTGCTGCATGAATCAATGCGCTATTCTACCCTCGGAGGCGGCAAACGACTACGAGCTCTTCTGGCGATGGGGGCTTGCATGGCAGTGGGCGGATCTGTTAAGAACACATCTGGCCTTGTTGCAGCAATAGAAATGATTCACGCCTATTCCCTCGTACATGATGATCTACCTTGCATGGACGATGATGACTTGCGGCGTGGTAGGCCCACGAATCACCGAGTCTACGGTGAGGCCGTAGCAGTTCTGACAGGAGATGCCCTCTTAACGGAAGCCTTTGCAGAACTAGCTCGCATGCCAGAAAAATACGGTATCGACTATCAGACCACGGTCCGAGTGATAAGCGAAGTAGCACGGGGAGCGGGATCACAGGGCATGGTAGGTGGACAAGTTGTTGACATGGCCAGTCAAGACCAAGAACTCTCTCCAGACACACTCCGCTATATCCATGAGCACAAAACTGGAGCTCTCTTTACGGCAGTACTGCGGGGTGGTGCACTTCTTGGTGGGGCAAACTCGGAGCAACTCAGTGCCCTCACGAGGTATGCGGAGAACTTCGGGCTGGCCTTTCAAATTACCGATGACATCCTTGATGAGATAGGAGAGGCTGAGCAACTAGGTAAAGCTGTAAGGACGGACCAGGCTCACGGAAAGCTGACCTACCCACGGCGCTACGGTCTGGAAAAATCCGCAGAGATGGCCCGGCGCTGTGTGGCTGAGTGCCATGAAGCCCTGAGCAGTTTTTCGGATCAGGCGGACTTACTCCGTGAACTAGCCTCCTTTATCATCCAGAGGGACCACTAGGTTACTTGCTTCTAATAAAAAAACTATGATATAATAGATACGACCTAAAGGTGAATGGCGCAGTATTCTAGTCGTCAACCCTTTTCTTGAAAACGGGCCTAAAAATCCGTTGAGGGCACATCGATGAAGTCTTTGGTGGTGGCTTGCGACGCCCAGTCGGGGGTTGCTGCTGAGGGTTAAGGATGGAGGGCGATCTGCAAGGGCAT
>JAAZLY010000025.1 GCA_012799115.1 Bacillota bacterium | reverse complement strand
TAGAACCATCGCTCCTTCTCCTCGACGAACCAGCTGCCGGTATGAACCGCGAAGAGTTCAACTTCCTGCAGGAAATCATCGAGAACGTAAAGCGACAAGGCATTACAATCTTACTTGTTGAGCACACCATGGAACTCGTTGAAGCCGTTGTGGACCATTGCGTTGTGTTGAACTATGGTCAGAAACTCTGCGAAGGACCCTTCTGCGATTGCGAAGCGGATCCGCGAGTTATCGAGGCCTATCTCGGGAAGGAGGAAGCCTAGTGTTAAAGGTAACAAATTTATCAGTTTCCTATGGTGACATTCCTGCCCTCAAAAAGGTGAGCCTGGAAGTGAAACAAGGTGACGTTGTCTCCGTCTTAGGGGCTAACGGAGCCGGAAAAACCACTCTCCTCAAAGCCATCTCCGGTTTACTGCGGGGCGATGAGAATAGTAGCATCGAGTTTATGGGGGAACCCATTCACCAGCTTCCACCAAATGAGATCGTTCAGCGGGGGATCGTGCATGTTCCTGAAGGACGCCAGGTTTTTAGTGAACTAAGCGTACTGGAGAATATTGAAGTGGGTAGCTATTCACGCCAAGATCGCTCCAATATCAAGGGAGAGATTGCCGAGTGCTTTGAAATGTTCCCCGAATTATTGGGTAAAGAAAAGCAATTAGCAGGCACCTTAAGCGGCGGCGAGCAACAAATGGTGGCCACAGCTCGAGCGTTAATTGCCAAACCTAAGCTTTTAATGATTGACGAGCCTTCCATGGGTTTAGCTCCCGTTGTTGTAAAGCGGATTTTCGGCCTGTTGCGGGAATTTGTGGCAAGGGGCATCACCATTCTTTTAGTTGAGCAAAACGCTTATATGTCTATGGCGGTGAGCAACTACGCCTACATTATTGCCCAGGGTGAGATCGCACTACATGGCTCAGTAGAAGATTTGAAGAAGGACGAAGCTGTCAAGGATTCATATTTGGGTGTCAAGAGGAAGTCGGATCAAGCTTAGTAGGAGGAATAATATGGAATATCGTAGCCGTAACATTGTCTCAGAAGCGCCGCAACGTGCTCTCTTAAAGGGAGTAGGCTTGAGCGATAAGGAGATGGAGCAGCCGATTATTGGTATTGCTAACTCTTGGAGTGAGTTGTCTCCTGGCCATGTTCATCTTCGGGAAATAAGTGATTATGTCAAAAAGGGCATTCGCTACGCCGGCGGAACACCCTTGGAGTTTAATACAATTGCACTTTGTGATGGATTATCTGGCGCCTTTGTCAAGAACAAGGATGCCCAGCGTTACACCTTACCTTCGCGGGATATCATCGCGGATTCGGTTGAAGTCTCCATTGAGTCTAACCAACTTGATGCCATGGTCTTAATCGGCACCTGCGATAAGATCGTACCTGGTATGCTTTTGGCCATCGCTAGGCTCAATATCCCAGCCATCTTTATTCATGGGGGACCCATGCTTGCTGGCACCTACAAAGGCGTCACCATTTGCGGCGGGTCGACAGAGCTGATTGAGGCCGCTGGAGCCTATCATGCAGGTAGAATGTCTAAGGAAGACTTAGATGGCTTTATCGAAAACGCTTGCCCAACACCTGGTGCTTGTGGCTCTATGGTTACCGGAAATAGTATGGGGATCATCATGGAAGCATTAGGCCTAACCTTGCCCGGATGCTCCACGATTCCAGCCCAAGATTTCAGGCAGTATCGCTTGGCCGAAGAGGCGGGCAGGACCATTGTCGACATTTTGAAGAAGAATGTCCGCCCCCATGACATCATTAACGAGAAGTCCATTGATAACGCCATTCGGGTGTTGTCGGCTACTGGCGGTTCTACAAACTGCGTTCTGCACTTGGCTGCCTTGGCCCAAGAAATGGAACTTGATCTTGACATTCTCAGCAAGATCGATGAACTCAGCAGTTCCACGCCTCACCTAGCACCCATGACTCCATCGGGCACCTTTACCGTTCCCGAACTCAACGAGGCTGGTGGCATTCCTGCACTCATGAAGGAAATGCAGTCGCTTCTGCACCTAGACGTGATGACCGTTACAGGCAAGACATTGGGGGAAAACATTGCTAAGGCTGAGATTATTGATTCCCGTATCATCCGTTCCATGGACAATCCCTTCCATGCCCAAGGTGGTATCGCGGTCTTAAGAGGAAATCTTGCACCTGACGGTGCTGTTGTAAAACAGTCTGCTGTTTCCGAACAGATGATGGTTCACTCAGGTCCTGCTCGCATTTTCGAGTCTGAAGAAGAGGCCGTAGAGGGCATTTATGCCGATAAGGTCAAGCCTGGTGACGTTCTTGTAATTCGCAATGAAGGACCCAAAGGTGGACCAGGCATGCGCGAGATGACCACGGCCATTGGAGCCCTCTGGGGTAAAGATCTAGCTGGTTCCGTGGCATTAGTCAGTGATGGACGATTCTCCGGTGCGATCCGTGGACCTGCATTGGGCTATGTGTCGCCAGAGTCCGTTGAGGGAGGCCCCATCGCATTACTGCAAGAGGGCGATATCATTTCCATCAACATTCCTGCTCGGACCGTTCATGTAGATCTAACAGACGAAGAGCTAGCTGAACGACGTGCTGCTTGGCAGCGTCCACCGTTCAAGATTCGCAAAGGTATTCTCCGTCTCTATGAGCTCTTTGCAACATCTGCAAATAAGGGTGCTGTCCTAGAAATTGATCGGTAGTAGAAGAGGTGAAAGTCTTGGTACAAACATTCGAACTTCCCTATGGCAAAGAGAGTGTTCGCTTTGAACTCGGCTCTAATCATCCTGTAACGCAGGCTAACCTCAATACTCTACCTGAGATTGACTTGGCGGGGGACCTAGACAAAGCCCTTGACAAACCCATTGGCAGTATCCCCTTAGAAGAGCTTGCCCGGGGAGTCAAGTCGGTTCTGATCATCTGTGATGACAATACGAGACCAACGCCCGCTCACCTAATTCTGCCTTCAGTCCTTGAGAGACTGGGGGCAGCGGGTGTGGGCCGCGAGAACATTTCCATTTTGATCGCCGGTGGCTCTCATCGACCCATGACAGATGAAGAACTCATTGAAAAGGTTGGAGTAGAGGTTTACAATTCTGTGCCAGTTTACAATCACGAGTTTGACAACAAAGAAAAGCTGGTGCATCTTGGTGAGACCAAAAATGGTACACCGATCTGGATTAACAAAATGGTCTTTGATGCTGATTTGGTCTTAGCAGTAGGAGCCATTGTACCACACCGCTATTGTGGTTGGTCAGGCGGGGGTAAGATCATTCAGCCAGGTGTCTGCGGTGAAGAAACGACAATTGCAACGCACCTCATGATTACCAAGGATGAATCGATTACCCTGGGTAATATCGATAACCCGGTACGTAAAGAGATCGATGATATTGCCCTTAGGACCGGATTGAAGTTTATTGTCAATGCGATTCTCGATGCCGAGCAAAGGGTAGTCGGTCTTGTTGCTGGCGATCCACTACAAGCCCACCGAGCGGGTGTGGAAGTGGCCAAGAAGGTCTACGGAGTACCCCTTCAACCCGCGGATTTGGTCGTGATTAGTTCATTTCCCGCCGATCTTAACTTCTGGCAAGCTGGCAAAGCCCTCTATTCTGCGGACTTGGCAGTGAAGCGTGGAGGAACGATTATCCTGGTTACACCAGCTCTAGAAGGGCCAGGAGAACACTTGGAGTTTCTCACCCTTATGGCCAAGAGATATGAAGAAATCATCGCCCTTTTGGACCAAGGAGCAGTTGAAGACCAGATCGGCGCTGCTGGTGCACTGGCCGTAGCCATTGTCAAGCAACATGCCCAAATCAAGCTAGTCACAGACGGACTCACCGATGAACAGGTAGAGTGGATGGGCTTTAAGCGTTATGATCCAAGGGAGCTCCAAAGAGCGGTTTCTGAAGCTCTGGCGGGCTTGGGCGAAGGCGCAACTGTAAACGTAATTCACGAAGGTGCTGAAATACTTCCGCTGATAGACTAAGAAGAGCTAGAAAGCTGGGGTTTCATTGGAACTAAATCTGAAGTATGGTAGAGAGATTGTCAAAGGCAAGCTTCCCTTAAGCAATTGCCAAGAACTCCTTCCCAAACCATGCAAGGCGGCGATTACTGACCTTTCCGCCCATTTACGGCAGAAATTGAATCATCCTACCAAGGGTCCCGCTTTGAATGAGATTGTAAAACCTGGTGAACGTGTCGTTATCTTGGTTAGTGACATTACTCGCCTCTGGAATCGAACGAGAGATTACTTGCCCACGATTCTAGCCTATCTAGAGGAGTGCTCCATTGAGCCTAGTGATATTTGCATTCTGATTGCTCGTGGATGTCATCGCAGTCAGACCGAGGCGGAGCTTGAAGAAATTGTTGGTAAGGAGATCTTTGCCAAGTACGAAGTGGTCGAACATGATGCGGACGACCCAGACGGGCTGAGTTATGTAGGCACAACCTCGCGTGAAAACGCGGTGTATGTCAACCGCCGAGTTGCTGAAGCGGATCGCGTGATCTTAACCGGTGGCATCATTCATCATGCCATGGCCGGTTTTGGCGGGGGCCGCAAGAGTATTCTCCCCGGTGTAGCAGGTAGACAGACGGTGGAGCACAATCACCTATATACTTTGCATCCGACTGAGATCGCCATCAATCCTGCTATTGGATCCAACAAACTAGAGGGCAATCCACTTCACGAAGACATGGTAGACGCCGCAGCCTTAGTCAACCCTGACTTTCTTGTAAATGCGGTCCTGGATCCGCAAAATGAAATCGTTGACTTCTTCACCGGACATTGGCTTGATGCATGGCTGGCTGGTTGCGAACTAGTGAACGATATTTATGGAGTACCCTTTGCAGAACAGGGTGACTTAGTTGTAGCGAGTTGTGGAGGTTTTCCCTACGATATCTCGTTATATCAAGCCAGCAAGACATTCTATAATGCTGGTCTAGCGACGAAAGAGGGCGGGTCCCTGATTCTCTTGATTCAGGCTCAGGACGGTCCCGGTTCTGATGACTTCTTTGGTTGGTATGACAATGAGACATCAGAGCAGTTTTATCACAATCTCAAGGCGAACTTCTCCATTCCAGGCTACCTTGCCTATCTCATCTATACCATTGCTCAATCCAGGAAAGTATATGTCGTCACAGATTGTGATGCAGCAATGGTAGCTAAAATGGGTGTCGTGCCAACTGCAACCTTGCAGGAGGCTATTGATCAGGCTTGTGCTGATCTTCAGGACGACGCCAAGGTATGGATTATACCTGAAGGGGGATTCACATTCCCGATTATGAAGTCATAAAAACTTAGGAGGTATAAAGATATGACGAAGCTTAAAGAACTTATGGATATGCCTATGCAGGGCCAACCCTACTTTAGTGACAAGAAGTGGGTTTCTCCAGTCAACTTCGAAGTTGCAGGGCCCGAAACCTCCAAGTCCATTTACATCCACGACGTCACCTTGCGTGATGGTGAGCAGACCTGTGGTTTGAACTGGACAGAGGATGAAAGGGTAGAGATTGGCGTAGCGTTGAACGATTTTGGCGTGAAGAGAATTGAAGTCGGTATGCCAGTCGTTTCTGAAGACATTCGCCGTGCTATTAAGCGCTTGGTGGCAATGGATCTCCAGGCCGATATCGTGACCTTTGCCCGGGCTAAGAAAGAAGATATCGACTATTCGGTAGAGTGTGGAGTCAAATCGATCGTCGTAGAACATGCAGTGAATCCCTACACCTGCCAGTATGCCTATGATGTCGATACAGAGAAGCTTATCAAGCGTATTGTTGACCATATTAAGTACGCAAAAGACTGCGGTCTAAACACCACCTTTATGGGCTGGGATGTTACTAGAGCTAGCCTAGACTATGTGAAAAAGGTTTACTCCGCTGTTGTAGAGCAGGCCCAACCAGAAGCCATTGTCTACACAGACAGTTTTGGTGTTGCATCGCCCATGGCAGTCTACAAGGCCATCTCCGAGCTCAAGAAACTGGGCGTACCCGTGGAGTTCCACGTACACAATGAGTTTGGTATGGCAATGGGTTCCGTCTTGGCTGCGGTCTATGCTGGTGTTGACGGTATTCACTCCTCCGTTAATGGTCTCGGTGAGAGAACAGGTAACGTTGCTACAGAAGAAGTGGCTGCTGCATTAGAAATTCTGTTGAATATTAAGTCTGGCGTAGATATTTCCAAGATTGATAGTATCACG
>JAAZLY010000238.1 GCA_012799115.1 Bacillota bacterium | reverse complement strand
CTTGGGATCAAAGGCCTGCTTAATCTGTTTCTGGAGATGGATCAGCGTATCTCCCAAGTCTTCGATTAGGTACTGCTTCTTCGAGATGCCAATACCATGCTCCCCTGAGACCTGACCACCTAGTTCCTTGCCCCGCTTATACATCAAATCCATAACGGTGTCCATCTTTTCCTTCCAAACAGTCTTCTCCAAGTCATCCTGGAGAATATAGACATGCATGTTTCCATCGCCGGCATGACCAAAGCTACGGATTCGCACTCCGAACTCTGCCTCCAACTCCTTGGTGTAGGCAATGAAGTTAGCAATTTCGTCCCTAGGAACAACAATATCTACTTCATCCATAGGACTTTCGGCCTTCAAGGCTTCGAGAAACGCGCCTCTGGCGTTCCAAATCCCTTCTTGCCTTTCAATGGTGTTGGCGATCAATACATCAATGGCACCTACCCCTAGACATACATCTCCAGCCGCTTCATACTGCGTCTCCAGTTCCGCCGAGCTATGTCCATCAAAGCGTAGTAAGAGATAAGCAGGGGCGGTCTTATGGGGGAAGGTTAGACCCAAAAACTTCTCTGCGCTTAAAATGACATCCCGTTCCATAAACTCGATAGCCTGTGGCATCAGTTGACTGCGAATGATCTCTGGAACTGCACCAATTGCCTGTTCCAGGGAGGGAAAGGGTACTAAAAGTGTTAAAACCCTACTCGGCAGGGGCAACAGTTTGACGATCACTTTGGTAATGATGCCAAGTGTCCCCTCCGATCCGATCATCAAGTTCAACAGACTATAACCGGAAGAATTCTTGGCTACCTTCCCCCCAAGCCAAACGAGCTCGCCTGTTGGCAGAACGACCTCCATGCCCATGACATGATCCCGGGTTACCCCATACTTGACAGCCCGCATGCCACCGGCATTTGTCGCGACATTACCACCAATGGTTGCACTTTTTTCTCCCGGGTCGGGTGCGTAGAGAAAACCCATCTTTTGGGTCATTTCTTGAAAGTCCATGAGAATGACACCTGATTCAACGGTCGCAGTCAAGTTGTTGCTATCGATCTCCAAGACCCGATTAAGACGTGCGGTGGATAGTAGAATTCCTCCGTGTAAAGCTACACAACCTCCACAAAGACCCGTACCACTTCCTCTAGTGGTGACAGGGATTCCTTTGTTGTGGGCGTAGCGCATGATTTCCGCTATTGTTTCGGCACTATCTGGTTCTAACATAACCTCGGGAAAGGCACGGCTTTCGCCTAACTCGTCATGGGCGTAATCCTCTGAAATGGCGTCTCCCACTTGAATGTACTTCCCACCCACTAGTTCGGTGAGATAGGCGATATCGGCATCAACCAACTTGGGATATTTCATCTAGGCTACCCCCCTCTTTGATGATCTGAATCAGTCTTGGTATGATTTCATACACGTCCCCGACAATGCCGTAATGGGCCACATCGAAGATGGGTGCATCGGGATCGGTGTTGATGGCAAAGATGGTATCAGCTCCCCGCATACCAGCGACAAGCTGGACCGCCCCCGAGATGCCGCAAGCAATGAAGAGGCGTGGCCTGACCGTGCGACCGCTCATGCCGATCTGCTGATTGTAACTAGCCCAGCCTTGTTCCACCAAAGGCCGAGTTGTTCCTACAACCCCGCCGATCAGGCTAGCAAAGTTCTCGAGAAGTTCCAGACCTTCTGGCTTTCCAATACCGCGACCTGCTGCCACAATGATTTCTGCATCCGTAATGGAACTGGCAACTTGGTGTGGGCGAAAGCCATGAATCGTGATTTTCGACTGTAACTGGCTTGGCTCGGCCTGACAATGCACAATCTTCCCATGGGGTTGAGTGACCTCTGCAGGAGGCATCACTTTGTATCTAACAGTCGCCATTTGTGGCCTGTGCCTGGGAGTGACAATTTGCGCCATTACATCGCCGCCAAAGGCTGGGCGGGTCTGGACTAGATCACCGTTATCTTTTACAGCGAGGGTCGTGCAATCCGCCGTTAGTCCAGTCCGAAGCCTGGCGGCCACCCTGGGTGCTAGGGAACGACCCAGGGGAGTTGCACCCATGAGAATGATATTCGGCTTAATTCTACTGACGAGATCGACAATGATTGCAGTATAGGGCTCGATACGAAAGTACTCTAGCTCGGGATAATCATAGAGGTAAACCTTATCTACACCATAGGTCAAGAGCTTTTCGCCGAGGCTCTGCACATCTAGGCCAGCCAAGCACACAGCGACCTCGTGGCCAAGTTGCTTGGCCATTTCTAGACCCTTGCCGATTAATTCATAGGTGACAGGGGCTATCTCGCCTTGCCGCTGTTCCGCAAAGACCAAGACGCCTTGGTATTCCTGGAGATCCAACGATGGCTCCAGTGCAGTTTTCTCTAGCCAGATCGCCCCTGTAGGACAGGCCTTGACGCAGATACTGCA
This sequence comes from Bacillota bacterium, assembly GCA_012799115.1. Classification (GTDB taxonomy): domain Bacteria; phylum Bacillota; class Limnochordia; order Darwinibacteriales; family Darwinibacteriaceae; genus UBA5420. The sequence continues at coordinate 3,646 of JAAZLY010000238.1, read as the reverse complement.
GAGGCGACAGGAATCTGTAAACTCAATGGACTCCTCACCTAGCACAACTCCTGCAAAGGGGCAGGCCTCAACGCATTGCCCGCACAGAATACATTGGCTCTGGTCAACTCTCATCTGACTCATAGGTGTTTCAACTCCTTCAGCTTCGCGTAGAACCTCTGGCTGAGCTCTTGGGGATTCCCTTCCCAAAGCTCCTTTGTCTGCGCCTTAGGGGGCGGAAAGATCCGCTCTACCTGAGTGGGCGAACCATCAAGCCCCAAGTACTCGAGGTTGGCTCCAGCAAGGCGTTTACTATCCCAGACATGAACCTCTTTGCCTTCGGTTACCTTCTTCAGCTTGTATGACGGGAGTCTTGGTTGATTGAGATCCTTTGTGATCGTCAAAAGGCAGGGAAGTTCAATCTGGAGCTCTTCGATGCCATCTCCCATATCTGCTTCGAGCTCAATATGACCATCACGAATGGCCCCAATCTTGGACACATAGGATGCATGGGGAAGCTCCAAGAGCTCTGCTATGCCTGGACCTACTTGCGCCGTGTCACCGTCCGTTGTTTGCATGCCGCAGAAGATTACATCTGCTGGCGGCAAGTGGCGGATCGCCTCAGACAAGGCGTAGGATGTGGCGAGTGTATCCGCTCCGGCAAACTTACGATCAGAGAGAAGATAGCCATCATCCGCCCCCAGGGTATAGGCCTCCCGAATGACCTCACTAGCTTGCATGGGACCCATGGAAAGTACTGTAACGGTGCCTCCATACGTTTCCTTCAAGACGACCGCCGCCTCTAAGGCATAGGCGTCGTAGACATTGAGTTTGGAGTCCACTCCTTCGCGCTTCAAGATCCCTTTTTCTTCATCAATTTCTACTTCTGTGCCCTCGGGCACCTGTTTGATACAAACGATAAAGTGCATCTTGCTACCCCCCTACATGATCTAGCAATTCAATTCCAGGTTCCGAAATCCTTTAGGATCAAAACCGTCAAGGATCGGGTGTAGGGTTGATGAATCTAAGACAAAAAAGACGGCCATACCGCCTTGGGAAGGGCTTTCTACGGGACCCTCCCGCGGGCGCGGCATGACCGAACCATCTGCTTCTTAGCCATCTTACCAGCCAAGTTTGTCATTTTCTCCAATGGAAACACTGCTACCTTAAGGCCTGATTCTCGTCAGTTAATGATCTCGCCCTTCCTTTTCTCGACATTCTTCTTCCACTTGCCACGTTCTTCATTACTCAAGGATTCCCAATCGGTTTCTTCACCAATAATCCGCAGCGGTTCGTTCGAACGATACGAACGGGTCAAGTTCCCAGGGAACTTCTTGTCCGTAACATTGGGGTCGTCCTCAAACTCACCGGTAGGTTCCACCACATAGACGCGTTCTCGCCCCTGTCCCTGTGCCAGGGCAGCAGCCAAGACCGCTCCCTTCAGATTAGCGGTGAAATAGATGTGATTCATTGTAAGACCTGGTTGGTAATTCGATTGCCCACCGGGTACTAGTAGATCTCCCATCTGCAAATCCGCCTTAGTACCGTGATAAAACGGGCCTTCGTCAGTAGGTGAGCCCTTGTGCATGCTAGCTAAATCCCTGTTTCTCCTGGCGTTCTGGGAATCTCCCAAGTCTTCATAACACTCGGCAAGATGGGCATAGAGTGTTGCGCAGGCACTCTTCAGATTGCCGTCATCTACACTCAAGGCAGACTGCAAGGATGTCTCCAGCCACCTTAGTCTATCTGTCAGGTCTTCCTGTAAACGGGCCACATGATAAGCTGCAATGAACCGTTCAAAGTCGTCGGTTGCTTCGTCCCAAGCTCTCTGAAACGTACCAAGGGCTTCATCGACTTTGCCCTCGTCTTCCAATCCTAGGCCGCCCATACACAGGCGTACAACCACATTCTCAGGGCTAAACTTAGTACCTATCGTATCCACCTCCAAATGCGAAATTAATCAAGAGGAAGTCCCCTCCAGCAACTGGAGAGGACTTCGATCTTTCCCTTAGCTACAGGAGATTTTACTACAACCCAATCACATCATGCAAGTATCGTCTAGAATCCATCGCCGCCTTGTAGTTGCAGATCGGTGGGTTATCTAATTCAACACAGATGACTCCTTTGTAACCATGTTTCTTCAGCACTTGATAGATCCCACGAAAATCAATGGTTCCTTGGCCCAGGGGACGGAAACGCTTCATGGGCCACTCTGGGTGAATGGTTGTATCGGGATCCACATCCTTGAAGTGGACATAGACGATTCGATCCGCATATTTGTCATAGGCCTCTACACAGTCCATGCCGGCGAGAACGGTATGGGCCGAGTCTAAACATAGTCCCACTAAATCGGGATCGGTATTAGCAAGGAAGAGGTCAATTTCATTCTCCTTGAAAATCGCCGTATTCGCATGGGGATGGAAACAAGCGACCAGTCCGTTATCCTTGCACAACTGTCCAATCCGATTAGAAAGCTTAGCATAGGCAAGGATGGCCTCCTCATCCATGGGACGATCATTGGGGGGGTCCTTCCACATAACAGCTTGTAGGTTCATGTACGTAGCGCCGATTTTCTTCATAAAGTCAGCATACTTTACGGCGTTCTCGTAATCAGCCTCTGGATCAGCGGAGTAATGTAGGTAGAGATTGGCCATTTCCAATCCGTATTTATCAAGCAAAGCTTTGACTGCATCCGCATCGTTATCAAAGTACTTGGTGATAAAGGCGAAGTTCTCGACGGCCTCATATCCCAAGTCAGCCACTTCTTTCAAGAATTGCTCAAATTCCCATTTATGGTTATCCTCGTGGTTGATTAACCAGGTCCAACCTGTGTATGCAATCTTCATCGTCTTCCTCCTATGCTAGTTATCGATAATACCTAAGACTCTGGCCTTCTCCATGGGCGCTTGCCGTGTGAAGGGAGAATGAATCTCTTCTCGTCCTTGCTTGTCACTGCTACGCTTAAACGCCGTCATCACATCGAGTACATGGAAGAGTTGTTCCATGCCTGTCCTGGCGGGGCGTTTGTTCCTTAGTGCAGCCGCCATGTCAGCGAGCCCCAAGCCCCGGGAGTTCTCCTTATAGTCATAAAGCAAAGGCATCTCTTTGTATTCACCAGTTTCTTGTCTAAGCAGATAAATCGAGTTGCCAAAGAAGTTCGGATCAGGAACAATGAGCGTACCCTCTGAGCCATAGATCTCAAAGCGTGCTTGTTCCTTATAAACCACATCAAATGTGGTGAGCAAATTACCCACCGCGCCATTTTCCAACTCTAAGATCCCTGTTAGGTGGGTGGGAACCTCCACATCCACGATGGTACCGGAGTGGGGTTGGCTGGTAATGACCCTTTGCTTAAAGGAGGTACGAACAACGCTTGTCACACTCTTGACCCGACCTACAAGGTTGATAAGTGCAGTGAGATAGTAAGGACCCATATCCATCATGGGGCCACCACCAAACTGATAGTAAAACGCCGGATCAGGATGCCAACTCTCGTGACCCCTGCAGATCATAGAAGCATTAAAGCCGATGATCTCACCTATAAATCCATCATCGATTAGTTTACGGCAGGTCTGAATCGAGGCACCCAAGAACGTATCTGGTGCGCCGCCAATACTTAAACCTTTTTCGGCGGCTAAGGCGATCAACGCTTCGCCCTCTTCCTTCG
>JAAZLY010000237.1 GCA_012799115.1 Bacillota bacterium | reverse complement strand
TTGCGATATAATGTATCAAGCTGAGGAAGGGTGCCAGAGTGGACGAATGGAGCGGTCTTGAAAACCGTCGAGGGTTTGCGCCCTCCGTGGGTTCAAATCCCACCCCTTCCGCCATTTTTGGAGTGTTATTCGTGAAGACGAAAGGAAAACTTAAAGGAGATTTAATCCTTGTTGTCGTAATAGTACTAATAGGACTTGGAGTCCTTGTGTATAACCAGATAGCTGTACCAAAGAGCAGTCCAGGTAGAACAGTAGTTGTGGAGATTGATGGAGAGGCCATAAGTGAGTTTGACCTTTCTGCAGATCTGGCGCCACACCGCATCGAAACCAAGTATGGGTATAATGTGCTGGAAATTGATGGGGGACAAGTTCGAGTTGTTGATGCTGACTGCCCCGATCGCCTATGTGTGCACACGGGTTGGCGACAACACGCTGGACAGGTCATCGTTTGCTTACCCCACTATTTTGTGGTAAGAGTTGTTGGTGACAGTGACGACGATGGGAATTTGGATGGCTTTACCTATTAAGTGATAAAGGTGATGGTAATGGTAAAACAAAAAGTACTTATTGTGGATGATGAGGTCTCTATCCAGGAACTGATTCGCTTCAACCTGGAACAAGCGGGATTTGACACAGAAGTGGCCGGTGATGGACTAGAGGCCATTGAGAAGTTTGAATCCTACAAACCCGATCTAATTGTTTTGGATCTAATGCTTCCAGGTAAAGATGGTTACGATGTATGCAAAGAGATTAGGCGTACCAGCAATGTACCCATCATCATGCTCACCGCTAAAGAAACCGAACTTGAAAGAGTGCTAGGCCTCGAGCTCGGTGCGGATGATTACATGACCAAGCCTTTCAGCCCCCTAGAGCTTGTAGCAAGGATTAAAGCTGTGCTCCGCAGGGCAAGTGGTCAGGAGAATCAAGACGAGAATGAATACAAGGTGGGCAGTATCTTCCTCCAGGTTGATACCAGGGAGGTTAAGGTCAATGATCAGCCAGTTGATTTGACCCGCAAAGAGTTTGACCTACTGCATATCTTCATGCAGAACATGGGCAAAGTCTTAACTCGTGAAGTCTTGTTGCAAAAGGTATGGGGCTACGAGTACGAAGGTGAAACTCGCACCGTTGACGTACACATTCGTCACCTTCGCCGTAAACTCGGTCCTGAAGGCGAAACACGCATAGAGACCATTCATGGGGTAGGGTACAAACTAAGGGGGAACTAACTTGAGAAAATGGAGCTTTTCCAAGCCATTACTCTTCAAGTTAACATCATTAGCGTTGGTGGTAACCTTGCTTTCGGTTGGGGTTACCACTTTTTTTGTCGCGCGTTATGCCCAAAGTACACTTGAGCGAAGAACGAGGGCAGATTTGCTGACCGATGCGCAGATTATTCGCCTGGCCCTTGAAACGAAGACCGATGATCTCAGAGAGAAAATTCCTTCCCTTGCTGCTGCTAGTGAACGGATGATTACCATTGAAGATGCGGAAGGTAACGTTATTGTCGATACCATCCCCCAAGGTATAGATGCCAGCAAGCTTATAGCGGCTCAACTGCGCTTAGAGGATCAAGGAATCCTTCGGGTATCCATTCGCACCGATGAAATTCGTGACATTTACGACAACTTGGTGCGGGGCTCAATTATCATCGGCTTCCTCGTGGCCCTTGCCGCGATTGTGGTGGCATTCCTTCTGAATCGGGCAATTTCCAGGCCTTTGCAGGATCTTTTGGTGGCAGTCCGGCGCTTACAGGAGCGGGAATTTGGGCGCAAAGTCTTGGTGCAAAGCACCGATGAGATTGGTCAGTTGGGTAAGGCTTTTAACGAACTTTCGGAAACCTTGGAAGAACTATTCTTCACCATCAGTGACAGAGAAGGCACCCTAGACACTGTTCTTTCTAGTATGGATGATGGTGTAATCGCTGTGAATATGCGGCGTGAAGTAATTCTCGCCAATCGTGCTGCCGCAGATCTTTTTCATCATGCAGAAAAAGAGATGATTGGGAAGAACCAGTTTGAGGCAACGCGAAATGAAGAGTTGTCACGCATCCTAGAAAAAACGATGGATGGCAAGGATTCCTTTAGCCAGGAAATGCGTCTGCGTCCTGGAAGCGAACGGACGATTGCGGTTACCTCAAGTCCCCTCGAGGATCAACATGGGAAGATCCAAGGAGCAGTAGCGGTAATGCGTGATGTAACGTCCCTTCGCCATCTCGAGCAGATGCGTCAGGAGTTTGTTGCCAATGTATCCCATGAACTTAGAACCCCTCTAACCTCGATTAAAGGCTTCTCAGAGACTTTGCTCAATAGCAACTTCGAGGATCGGGCACTCTACGAGCGTTTCTTGAACATCATTAATAATGAGACCGACCGCATGATAGCTTTGATTAATGACCTCCTTGACTTGTCCCGCATCGAAAGCGGGAAACAACCCCTCAACAAGGGTGCCGTCGATATGAAGAAAGTCTTTGACGAAACTGTGCTCATGCTAGAAAACAAGGCGGCAGCTAAGGGCGTTACCATTGAGAATAATATCTACAACTCAGTCATGGTTGAAGGTGATGAAAAACTTCTCAAGCAGGTAGCTTTGAATCTCGTAGACAATGGCGTAAAGTATAATGTGGAAGGCGGCAAGGTTTGGATTGAGGCCGAACAGGGACTCGATAGCGTTGAGTTCATCATTGGTGATACAGGACTAGGTATTGCTACAGATCACCTGGATCGGATCTTCGAACGCTTCTACCGAGTAGACAAAGGCCGAGCCCGCCATATGGGTGGCACAGGTTTAGGACTAGCCATCACCAAGCACATTATTGATAAGCATAAAGGGACCATTGCCATTGAAAGCAGGGTTGGTAAGGGTACCAAGTTTCGCATCACGTTGAAGCGGATTAACTAACGAACCGGACCATTTGGCCCGGTTTTTCCACGCCAAATGTGCAATAATCGGATTGAAGCGGCAAAATGAAATAAATTCACTGTATGAGTAAATAGATCTCGGGTCTTCTTTAAAAAGAGGCAGGAAAAAGAGGCCTCACTCCCAAAGTGTTTAGTTGCAGAACCGGACACGAAAGGAGCAAGGCCTCAAAATGATATCTACTTTCTT
>JAAZLY010000024.1 GCA_012799115.1 Bacillota bacterium | reverse complement strand
GGTGCTCTTACCGAAGCTGTCTATTACATCCTACTTGCCCTCCATGAACCAAAACATGGCTATGCAATTATGCAGGATGTGCAAGAGCTAACCAAGGATCGACTGATTCTAGGACCTGGAACCCTATATGGTGCCCTCAGTACCTTGGTAGATAAAGGCTGGATCAAGGCATGCACAGAGGATCAAAGCTCCCGCCGTAAAGAGTATCTCATCACTGACCTTGGTCGATCTGTCTTCAGGACAGAGCTGGAACGCCTAGAGGAACTATTAACCCACGGAAAACTCATTGTTGGGAGTGAAAACAGTTGAGAAAGCGTATTTTCAAACTCTACACCAACTACGAAAAAGAGGAGGTCTGGCTCAATCAAATGGCCGCCTCGGGATGGAACTGCATAAGTTATTGTTTTGGTCGTTATGAATTCGAGAAGGGAACGCCTGGGGAATACACCTACCGCATTCAACTTCTCGACTATGCTCCAACCCACCCAAATAGTGCCGAGTACCTCGCATTATTAGAGGATGCTGGCATAGAACTGTTTGCTTCGCACATACGCTGGGTATACCTTCGAAAGAAAACGTCTGGCGGTTCCTTTGAACTCTTTTCCGATCGCGGGTCCCGCATCACCCACTACAAGCGAATTATTACAATGTTCCTCCCTTTAGCCTTGGTCAACTTTGTCTTTGGTGTTGGACTCTTGGAAAATGGACGTATCATTCGCTCTTTCAACCTAGCAGCTGCTTTGATCCTGGCCGTGCCCATTTTCAGCTACTACAGGCGGATGAATGATTTGGAAAAAGATAGTCAGATTCTCGAATAATGGAGGAAGCGAGATGCCTAGTAGACACTCAGTTTATAGTGTGAACGTTCTTTTCCTAATCGTGCTCTTTCTGCAACTGCTAAACTTCTTTCTGGGGTGGATGCCGCAGTATGTACGCATGATTCTCAATGAGGCCTTTTTCGTCCTACTACCGGCACTCCTTTACCTGCGCTGGGCCAAGTTGCCCTTGCGCCAAACCGTGCGCTTGAAGAGCCCTGGTTGGCAAGGGGCCCTTGGTAGCCTACTCATAGGCGCGGGCTTCTACCCCGTTTCAGTCGTGTTGGGCGCTATACTACAGGTGGTTCTCAAATATCCTGTGACTGGAGCTGAGGCACTACTACCAAAGACACCTCTTGAAGGGGTTTTGGCTATCATTGCCTACGCCATTATGGCACCCATCTGCGAAGAGATCTTTGCCCGAGGAATCATCCAGCAAGCTTACGAAAGACAATTTACACCCCGTAAAGCCATCGTTTTCTCAGGAGTGCTCTTCATCGTCTTCCATCTCTCCTTCTTGCAGGGTTTGACGATCATCCCCCTCTCCCTGGCTCTGGGCTACGTCTATTGGCGTAGCGGTTCCTTAGTGGCAAGCATGTTGACGCACTTTGGAGCAAACGCCATGGCAGCCCTCGTTGTTTCAAGTCCAGTCTTCTGGCAGGGGGCTCCTGCAACCCTGCTATCACCCGTAAGTATGGGAGTAGGTGTCATTCTGGTAATAGTCGGGTTTTGGCTCTTGACACGAAGCTCGAAACCTATCGCGATAGAACCTAAGGTGGCTCCTTCGAGACGCTTAAGACAGACATGGCCCTTGGTTATTGCCAGCATTTTGTATCTTACAGCGATCGGATTGGAACTCGGCGTACTTACGCTCCCAAACCAAGCCCACGCTCCCGTTACAGTGGGGGCAGTCCAAGATGAGAGTCTGGTGGAGTCGGAGTATAGCATTCAAAACAAAGCTGGCGCTCCCATTGCTGAAGTCGTCTGCCGCTTAGAACCTGCCGAGGAAGCCATGCATTGGCAATGGAAGTCCACACACCAGGCCTATGACATACAAGTAGCTGGAGGGCGTTACATGGGCGGTGACGCGGCCATTCAAAAAGAAGCGTCCTGGAGGCAGGTAGATGGTACGCTCCTTCAAGGCGAAGTTATAGCAGAATACGAACATGAACGATTCGAGACAAGGTGGTCCTTCGATGGAGAACGCTTCTTGATTCATCACCTAAGTTCTTCGGGGTCTGAGCAAACCTTTGAGTTAGCCCTTGCAAATGACGAGGAAAGCTTTGTCATCGAAAGCAGCACTTGGCCCTGGGTTCTTCGTACCTTGCCCTTTTCGCCTAATTACGTTGGTACAGCCTATTACTTCAAACCCTATACTTGGCGACAAGAGACGCAAGACAACGGGCCGGTCCTGGAACCTGTTACAGTCACTGTGCGGGGTCCAGAAACGTTGGAGGTGCCTGCCGGCGCCCTGCAGGCCTGGAAGGTGACAGTAGGCCAGACAGAGACAGCTTGGTACTCTGCAGACACCCCGCACGTTCTGCTCAAGTATGATAGCGGAATTGAAACGATGAGCCTGGTAGGCTGGGGTGAACAATAAATCTAAACTGCCAATTGACTGGGTGAATCCCGAAATTGCATCTTGTGTAACCTGGCATACAGGCCGCCTTGGTGCAGAAGCTCGGTGTGGGTTCCTTCCTCCACAATAACACCCTGATCCAAAACCAGGATTCTATCGGCTTTTTCAACAGTGGATAGACGGTGAGCTATCACAATGGTAGTCTGTTCTTGCATAAGATCTTCCAGCGCTTCCTGGACCAAAGACTCAGACTCGTTATCCAAGGAAGATGTAGCTTCATCTAGGAGCAAAATGTCAGCGTGTCGGAGAATCGCCCGGGCGATCGCGATGCGCTGTTTTTCTCCTCCCGATAGAAAGACACCCCGCTCCCCCACTTTGCTGTCATAGCCATCGGGAAGTCGTTCAATAAAGTCGTGGGCATTGGCCTTCTTGGCCGCCGCCTGGATGTCCGCATCAGAGGCATCTAAATTGCCATGGGCAATGTTTTCCCGAATTGTACCACTGAACAAATACGGTTCTTGCGGTACATAGGCAAACGTCTCCCGAATCTTCTTCAAGGAATAGTCACTAGCAGGTCTTCCCATCAGAGAGATACAACCAGACTGAGGAAAGTTGAAGCCCAAGAGCAAGCGGAAGAGAGTTGATTTACCTCCCCCACTAGGACCCACAATCGCTACCGTCTCGCCCTTGGCGATGGATACATTCAGGTTCTTGATCACTTCCACCGTGCCATGATAAGAAAAGCTTACATCGTGAAGGACAAGTGCAGACTCATCTCGCCAATCCATCGCGGACCGGGGATAATGTTCTGGCTCTTCCTTTCTATCAAGGAGATCCCAAATTCGATCCAAGCCAGCCAGTGAAGC
>JAAZLY010000236.1 GCA_012799115.1 Bacillota bacterium | reverse complement strand
TGCCGACTTCGACGAAAGAGGTTGTGGCAGTACGATTAGAAGAAACAGATCACGATGAACGAGTTCTTATTTTAGAATATCAGGACCTTTAATCGAGTCCAGTGAGACTTAAAAGGAGGAAGATCATGAATCTACAAATCGAGAATGAAAGACAATTAGGATTAGGACAAAATCTGGCCCTTGGTTTCCAACATCTGTTTGCCATGTTTGGTGCAACAGTCTTGGTTCCACTTCTGACTGGTTTAGATCCGGCAGTTGCTCTGTTCACATCAGGTACTGGCACACTCATATTTCAACTTCTGACCAAGGGTCAGGTCCCTGCGTATCTAGGGTCCTCCTTTGCATTTATTGCTCCGATCATTGCTGTAAGTGCCCAATATGGGATACCTTATGCTTTGGGCGGCGGTGTTGCAGTTGGTTTGGTCTATGTTGTGGTTGCCATGCTCATCGCCAAGCTAGGAACGAACTGGGTTGATCGGGTCCTACCACCTGTTGTCATCGGATCAGTAATCATCGTGATTGGTCTGGGTTTGGCCGGAACTGCAGTGGATATGGCTGGCTTCGTGGATGGAGGCTCTCTGGCAAATCCTGATGTTCGTGTCGCTCTATTCACGCTCGCAGTTACAGTCGCTGGCACCATATTCTTCAAGGGTTTTCTGGCTGTCATTCCAGTTCTCATCGGAATTATCGCCGGATATTTCTTTGCCATTACCCAAGGTATCGTGGATTTCAGCGTGGTTAGGGAAGCTGCTTGGATAGGACTACCAGGGTTCGTTGCGCCAAAGTTCAATATGGCAGCCATCGCCATGATCCTTCCAGTTGCCTTAGTTTCCATTACGGAACACTTAGGTGATGTTATGGTAATTAGTAAGATTACTAGAAATGACTATTTTCGTGAGCCAGGCTTGCACCGGACGCTCCTAGGTGATGGCCTTGCCACATCGTGGGCTGGACTGTGGGGTGGACCGCCCAACACGACCTATGGTGAGAACGTTGGTGTTTTAGCCTTAACTGGTATTTTCAATATCTCCGTTATTCGAACGGCTGCCTTGATCGCAGTGTTGATGTCTTTTGTTCCGAAAATGGGAGCTTTGATTTCTACCATTCCTTCGCCTGTTATGGGCGGGGTCTCCATTGTTCTTTTTGGAATCATTGCTGCCTCAGGCCTTAGGACGCTGGTGGAAAGCGGCATTGATTATGGTGACAAACGTAACTTGGTGATTTCGTCAGTTATCCTGGTCTTAGGCATCGGCGGCGCGGAACTCAGTCTCGGCGGATTGTCTCTTCAGGGCATGGGTCTAGCAACCTTAACGGGGATTCTCCTAAATCTTGTCTTGCCACAGAAGGACAAGCAGTCAGCAGAATAGGAATAGCATGACAAAGAGGAGCAGATCGCTCCTCTTTTTCGCGTAGACCAGGAAAACTATGGCTCTGGACATTCCAACTGGCGTCAAATACTGGCACATTTGTGTGTTGGTTATTGTTCACCAAAAAAGAAACAACAGGTGAGCTCTGGCCACTATCATGGGCATTTTGCCTAGCCTACGTTTGGTTCGTTTCTCCTTGGTTCGCTGGAATGCCCCAGAAACGGAGCCCTACCTTAGCTGTAGTATGCGCCTTGGGCGACGAAATATACTCATCGGGCAATCATTTTGATCAATCCCATGCAAAGGACAACAGTACCGGGTAGCCAGCGTAGGACGGACTTGGGAAGCCAGGAGGATGCAAGGTTCGAACCTATCTGTAACCCTTGGGTAATGAAAAAGTAACTGCCGACCATGACAGAGATAGTGGCTCCCACGACGGGTAAACCCAGCATGGCAGCACCAAAGCCCGCGGCCATGGCATCCAGGGCAAGGGCACTCCCTAAAACGACAGCCTCTTCGCCAGAAATCGTCTGGGAACGATCGCGATCCGCCAGGAGGGGTTCTTGTAGAACCTGAATGACTAGACCAAGAAAGGGGACGCGGATGTTGACTAGGATGCGGGCCTGGACGGGACGATAGTTGCACCAGAGATGGTAAAGGCCGAGGAGGACAAAGGTGATCCCGCCGATCGTAGTGGCAGTGGCTGAACTCATCCGCTGCTCAAGAAAGAATCCCATCGTCATTGAAACGAACACGGAAAACCCTGAAACTACACTCAAGATGACCTTTGATAGAAGAGGAATGGTAATCTGATTCGTTCCGTACGTGATGCCCATCGCGAGTGAATCAAGACTGACTGCTACCGCAAGAAGAATAACCGATATCAAGGTCACGGAAACAACCTCCTCCTTTGTGTTACGCTTACATAGTATGGCTTGTGGGGAGAGGATGTGAAATCCAGACCAGGGGAAATCTCTGGGCAGACCTCTTGACACAGGTCGTTTTCAATGGTAATATTTTAGGTGCGTCGAGGCGGCATAGCCAAGTGGTAAGGCAGAGCTCTGCAAAAGCTCCATTCCCCGGTTCGAATCTGGGTGCCGCCTCCAATTTACTTTTGTGTATGTTATCGAAGGGGGGAGTCAATTCGTGGCCAAAGCAAAGAGAGGTAAGAACATCAAAACGCTAGGTTGGAGAGGGACCTGCCCTTCATGCCAAAAGACCGGAGTCAAGTTACTCTGGGAGAAAGATAAGGTTAATGTGTGCAAAGCATGTGGAAAATAGCAAAACGGCGTGAAGCCGTTTTTTCTTTCTCTATGATAACAGGAAAGGCCCAGACTTTACGTCTGGGCCTTCTATTTTATTTCGAGTAGAACTCAACGATTTCAGCTTCGTTAATATCTGGGTTAAGTTCATCTCTACGAGGTAGCCGGATCAATTCACCTGAACGTGCGTTCTCATCAAAACTGAGGTACTCAGGAATGTTCGGGCGAACCTCTAAGGCTTCTTCAACAACTACTAGGTTGCGGCTCTTCTCTTTGAGGCCAATGACCTCGCCGATACTGACGCGATAACTAGGAATATCAACCTTCTTGCCATTCACGGTAATGTGTCCATGGGTGACAAGCTGTCTGGCACCGGCCCGAGTGCGGGCAAAACCTAGACGGAAGACCAAGTTATCTAGACGGCTTTCCAAAAGAATCATGAAGTTCTCGCCGGTGATACCAGGCATTGTCGAAGCCACTTGAAAGAGATTTCTAAACTGTTTTTCGCTCAATCCATAAAGGAAGCGTAACTTTTGCTTTTCTTGTAACTGCAGTCCATAGTTGCTCTGTTTGCGGCGCTGGTTTTGGCCATGTTGCCCTGGTGGGTAAGGACGTTTGCGCAGTTCTTTTCCGGTCTCGCTTAGAGAAAATCCTAAACGACGACTGACCTTCCACGTTGGTCCTGTATAACGTGACATGTACTTCTCTCCAATCCAAATCTGATAATTTCGTGTTTACCAAAGCAGCCGCGCCTTGTCTTTCATAGGATACCACATTTTCTAGGATTTGCAAGGGTAAATTCACGTATCATGCATCAAACTATGCAAAAAAGAGGGTGCACACGATGAGAAGTATGTGGAACGGCTCCCTTTCCTTCGGATTGGTAAACATACCGGTTAAGATGTACAGCGCAACCCAAGGAAAGGACCTGCGTTTTAACCAGCTACACACACTGTGTCATACTCCTATTAAGTATCAGAAGACTTGCCCTCACTGCCAGCGTGCGGTGGACGAGCAAGAAATCGTCCGGGGCTACCAATATGAACCCGGTCACTATGTTATCATTCAAGACGATGAATGGGAAGAGTTTGCCGTCAAGTCTTCTCGGACAGTCGATATTCTACGGTTTGTGGAACTTGGCGAGATTGACCCCATTTATTACGACAAAACCTACTATCTCGAACCTTCAGAAACCGGCGGTAAAGCCTACTCTCTCCTACAGAAAGCGCTCTCTCTTTCAGGCAAGATCGCAGTGGCGGAGATCACCATCCGTTCAAAGCCATCCCTGGCTGTAGTCAGAGTATATCATGATCTCTTGGCTCTGGAGACGATTTACTATCCTGACGAAATCCGCGATCAGGCACGCTTATCCATCACCCATATGCCAGTCCAAGAGAGAGAACTGGAGATGGCCCTCTCTCTCATCGCAAGCTTGACTGAACCCTTTGAGCCTGAGAACTATAGTGATCGACGTCGTCAAGGACTCTTGGACCTTGTGGAAGCCAAGATTCGTGGTCAAGAAACCGTTCTAGTAGATCAGAGGGAGGAGGAAAGCGCACCCATCGATCTTTTGGCAGCACTGCAAGCATCCATCAAAGCTCAACACGAAAAAACGGGTGGCGTTAGGCATTGAAACCCAGCCGATTGCTCCGTCCCATGCTTCCAGTTGATGGAGCCCCTGCGGAAGACGAGGTGAACTTTGTTCATGAAATTAAGTGGGATGGTTATCGTGTGCTGGCAGATCTGAGGTCGAGTGATGTGGAACTGGTAAGCCGTAATGGTTATCGCCTAAATGATCGTTTTCCCCAAGTCGTGGACGTACTCAAGAAAATGGAACTTGAGGCGATTCTTGACGGGGAAATTGTGGCCTTGAACAGGGAAGGCCGTGTGGATTTCTCCCTCCTGCAGGCGCGCCGTCCTGCAGATACATACTACGTCGTTTTTGATCTTCTCAGTGCGCGGGGAGAGAATCTTTGTCCGAAGCCTTGGTACCAGCGCCGCGAGAACCTGGAAGACCTGGTGCCGAGTGGGGGGGCAACTCTAGTCTCTCCTTTACTTCCCGGTGTTGCCCAGGACTGTTTGGCCTTTGCCATTGAGCAGGGCTTCGAAGGTATAGTCTCGAAACGACAAGATTCTCCGTATCTACCGGGCGTGCGATCGCGCTCTTGGTTGAAACAGAAGCTGAGGAGAAGTCTCGATTGCCTGCTCGTTGGGGTGAGGAAGGAGGGGAACAGACTCCGTTCTGCGTCTGTAGCGGCCTATCTGGAGGATGGATCCTTGATGTTTCTCGGCAATGTAGGAAGTGGTTTTGGGCTTGAGGATTATAAGTTTCTGGAGGAGGCCGTAGAGGTGATTGGACAGTTGCCCCATTGTCCCTGCACGAATCCACCCAAAGATGAAGGTGAGTGGATCTGGTGCAAACCTGTCCTTATCTTGGAGGTAGAGTATTTTGAGCTGACTCCCTCTCGGCGTTTGCGTCACCCGGTGTTCTTGCGTTTTCGTTTTGATAAAGATCCGAGGGAATGTAAAATCGAGGTGTGATCTGGTGATAACCGAGCAAATTGTACAGGTGGAGGGCAAATCACTCAAACTGTCCAACTTAGAAAAAGTTCTTTGGCCTGGGCCTGGTCTGACCAAAGCAGATCTATTGGAATACCATGCGAAAATGCAGGCTGTCACAAAAAGACACTGGCAAGGGCGGGCACTCACTGTCACTCGCTATCCTCATGGAGTAGAGGAGGCGTTTTTTTATCAAAAGAATGTGCCTTCGGGGGCTCCACCCTGGCTTGTGACGCATCTAGTCGATGACACCCATTACGTTGTGGCCGATGACCTTGCCACAATCTCTTGGCTTGCCAACTCTGGGGCCATTGAGTTTCATCCATCGACCTATTTAACTATTAGACCAGAGGTTCCTAGTTATGCTATGATAGATCTTGACCCGACCTTGCCTCAAGGCTATCATGGGGCGGTTCAAGTCGGAAAGTACTGTCGTGACATCCTAGACTCGCTGGGACTACGAGGTTACCCCAAGGTTTCGGGTGCGACAGGCCTTCATATCTATATCCCCCTTGAAGCCCGGTATGATTTCCAGATAACACTTCAGCTTGTCAAGGTTGTGGGTATAGAACTGAAACGACGATATCCCCACCAAGTCACACTAGAGCGATTGGTTAAGAACCGCCGTGGGGTCTATGTTGACTATTTGCAGAATCATCCAAGCAGAACAATTGTTGGTGTTTATAGCCCAAGGCCTACGCCAGAAGCTACAGTCTCGACCCCCGTTCGCTGGGAGGATCTGGACTACTATCGTCCATGCGATTTTACGCTGCGGACAGTTCCGGACTGGGTAGGGGAGCGAGGGGATCTCTTCTTACCGGTTGTCGCAGAACCCCAGTCATTAGAACACTTGCTCGACAAGGGGACGTTTTGGAATCTATGAACCACGTGGAGGTGGGTTATGCCGCTACTAACGATTAGAGAAATTGTTGAGAGTACAAGCCTAGAGAATCTGCGCTTGGTCACAGGTCACCTGAGACAAACCAATGAGGTGCACAATGTAAACATCATCGACAATCCTGAAGCGTTTGATTGGTTTACGGCAGGCGATTTCTTACTCACCACCGGCTTTGTGTTCAAAGATAATGTCGAATCGCAGAAGCAGTTGATTAGGGAGTTAGCCGAAATTAACTGTGCAGGACTCGGGGTGAAGATCAAACGTTATTGGGATGAGATTCCCCAAGCCATGATTGACATAGCCAATGAGCTAAGTTTTCCAATTGTAGAAATTCCCTATGTCTACAGCCTAGCTCATGTATCCAATGTCATCAATGATATTCTTTTTCGGCGAGAGAGTTCTAAACTGAAGAAGTATCAAAAGATACACGAAGCCTTCCGGAAATGCGCTTTATCAGGCGGTGATATCCAAGAGATAGCCAGTTTGTCGGCATCCATTGTCAATAACCCCGTTGTCATGGTGGACGAGAGCTTCAACCTCCTTAGTTACTGGGAACTCGAGGGGAATCCCTACCCTTTAGCTGAATATCTTCCCCTAAATGGTAGGGAACCGCCCTTCGACAAGGAGTTTGTGGCATCGATTCCCACCGACGTGCGGTATCTGACGCTTAGTATAAAACGTCAGATCACTCGTGGCGATACCGTGATCATCTGCCGGATTAAGCCCATTGTTTTTTCATCGACGATTTATGGCTATACCCTTGTCTGGGAGACCATGAAGAAAATGGAACAGCTGGACTATGTAGCCTTAGAAAGCGCAGCTCATATTGCTGCAATGGAGCTCTTCAAACTTAAGCAAGTTGAAGAAGCGAGAAATCGCGAGCGGCAGGACTTCTTTCAAGACTTGATTGAGGGCAAGATTCTTTCAACAAACGCCCTTCGCAATCTAGCCATTACTAATGGTTTTGATCCGGACCGATCCCATATGGTGTTTGCCCTTCAGATTGAAGACGCTAGTCCAACCCTTTTAAACCTTGCTATGGAACAGATCGGACAACATAGTGCTACGTATCGATACCCTGTCCAGATCGTTGTGTGAAATGACCATCTCCTGACCTTTGTGCAATTAAGACAAGGAGATGAAATCAAGGTGTTGAATCCGACGATACGCCAGTACTTTAGGACTCTGTGCGAACAACTTGACCAGAGCATTCAGAACTATCGTGTGGGTATTAGTGACATTTGCTTTGAATTTGTGAGTATCCGAAAGTCGATCATGCTTGCCTATGATGTTCTCAAGATCATTAAGAAGGGACGTACCCGGGTAGGGTTTTTCCATGACCTTGTGAGTTATCACCTCCTAGACACTGCAGTTGACCCTGCGGTCATGCAAACCTTTTTCGCAGAGACTCTAGGGCCCCTTGAAGCCTATGACAAGAGACATAATAGTGAGCTACTCCACACTCTTGAGGTTTACTTTGACTGCAATGGCAATATTACACAGGCTGCCCAGGAACTATATAGGCACCGTAATACCCTCATCTATAGACTCGAGAAGATCAAGGAGATTCTCGAGACGAATCTGTTAAACCCCGAAGAGAACTTCAACTACCAGATGGCCTTCAAGATGCATAAGTTGCTGAGTGCCAATCAGAACAAAGAATCCAATAGTGTGGTGTAAAGTGTGAAGAGCGAACTTCACACTTTTTTTGTGCACTTTGAACAATGCATTGCCCAATTATTGGACGGCGTAACCATTGTCTAATAAATTTGCGTATGGGAGAATGAATGCGAGGGAATCTAAGACTGGAGAGTGTCGTGCGATGATTCTCAGTGTACCAATTCACCTTTTTGAACATGAAATGTATCATCAGACCTATACTCTGCATTCAACCTATCAGCACACACAGAACTACTGTCATGGCAAAGAACTCGTCGCACTCCATGACAAGTCGCGCATTCCCTCTCCCATGGGAATCATCCTACTCTATGATGCCTGGGCCTTTGAGCGCCTTAAGGCGGTGCTCCGCACCGTTAGAGTTGAGGAACATGCCATTACGATCAATGATGTTCGCGTATTGAAGACGGATGTTCGACTAAGTCGGCATGATCTTAAGCAGACTATATGTAGTCACAGACCCTTAGGTGAGGGCGAACGAAAAGTCCTACAAGGGGCAATCGAGGATGAGATACGCTGCGCAGGCCTTCGGCAGCTACCAGAACTGGAGAGACGAGCCGACCTGTTGGGCACAGCTCTGGCAAGAAAACAGGGAGTGGCTGATGCCATCAAAGCATTAATTGGTTTCGGCGAAGGACTAACACCTTCGGGCGACGATATCGTTTGCGGCCTGTTGGCCGGTTTGCTTTACACAGGAGCAATGGAACTATTTGAGATTGCTGGGGCCACCGTATTGTCTATCATTGACGATGAGAAGGTCACCTCCCGGGTGAGTTGCTCCTTTCTGAGGTTTGGCAGTAAGGGTCTATTTATTGAGACTCTCGTTACACTATACGAGAGACTTTCCGCCCATGAGTCCATTGGCGAGTTGGTTCAGATCATAGGTGGCTTAGGTCACCGTTCAGGAACAGATTACTTAATGGGAATACAGTTAGGACTACAGTTAGGAGGATCGGATCGATGATCTACAATGTCATTAAGGAAAACATGTACTTTGACTCCGTTACATTGATGCTGTTTTCCAGCAAACTCAATAGTATAGCGGGGATCAATCAAGCAGCGGTCATGATGGGGACGGATCACAATAAGTCTCTGATGAAAGCATCCGGCACACTAGATGAAAAGTACTGGGATCAGATTCAGGCAAATGACCTAGTGATCGGAATAAATGCTGAGAATCAGGACGCGATCGATGAAGCGTTGCGTGTGCTTGACGAGCAGTTTGCCAACAAGCAATCTCCATCAGACCAGGGAGCAACCAAACGCGTACGTTCCCTTGACGGTGCCTTGCAGGAAATGCCGAGTTTAAACGTATCGGTGATCTCCATACCAGGACGTTTTGCCAAGGTAGAAGCCATGAAGTCTCTAAAGAAAGGGCTTCATGTTATGTTGTTTAGCGACAATGTATCGATAGAAGATGAGATCGAGCTCAAGGACTTTGCCATCGAGAAGGATCTGCTGATGATGGGACCCGATTGCGGAACCGCCATTATCGGTGGAGTCGCGCTGGGCTTTGCCAATGTCGTTCGTAACGGCAATATCGGACTCATTGCAGCTAGTGGAACTGGTCTCCAAGAAGTTAGTGTCATCATCGATAAGCTGGGTGGTGGAATATCTCAAGCACTAGGCACCGGCGGAAGGGATCTAAAGAAAGAAGTCGGCGGACGGATGATGCTTCACATTCTAGATAAGTTAGCCGATGATCCCATGACTGAGGTGATTGGTCTGATTTCGAAGCCACCGGCGGAAGAGGTCATGGCCAAGATCATTAAGAAGGCCCAAAGGATCCAAAAGCCAATTGTGGCTTGTTTCTTAGGTGGAGATCTGGCGGCTTTCGCGAACACAAATATCATTGGGGTGTCTACTCTAGAAGAGGCCGCAGTCGAGCTTGTCCAAGCGTCAAAGGTTGACTCAAAAGTGAGCCTTCAAGATCCAAATGAGCAGACTTGGCTAGAACAAGTTGCCGATTCGCAGGGAACAGAACTCCGAGCCCTATACACAGGTGGCACTCTGGCTTTTGAGAGTCTACTCATCCTAAGCGAAGAACTAGGTGATGTGTATTCAAACATCGCGATCAACCCAGAATTGTCTCTAAAGGATCCGGAAGTCAGCTTTGGACACACTGTTTTAGATATGGGGGAGGACTACTTTACAGACGGTAGACCACATCCCATGATTGATCCCGAGTTGAGGGGTGAGAGAATTGTCAAGGATGGATTGGATCCGAAGACTTGCGTTATTCTCTTTGATTGTGTCCTCGGCTACGGAAGTAACGACGTTCCGGAGGACTCTATTGTACAAGCAATCCAAAAGGTCAAGGAACGCAGACCTGATGTTGTCTTTGTCGGCTCTGTGACGGGAACAAGTAATGATCCACAATCCTTATCGAGGGCAGAGGGGACTTTGCAGGATGCAGGAGCCTTCATTTTGCCCACAAATGCGCAGGCCGCACGCTTTGCTTTGAAAGTCCTGAAGAAAAGAGGTGTGATTCATGGGTAAAACCTATCCATTGTTCACTCAGTCTGTAGCAGTCGCCAATATTGGAATTGAAACCTTCGAACAAGCCTTGAGTCACCAAAAGGCAGACTTTGTCCATGTCGACTGGCGCCCTCCAGCAGGTGGGAATGTTAAGTTGGCCGAGATACTCCAGCGTTTGGATGATGAGCGCATCGATGCTGCTAATCAAGAAGCATTTCAGAGAATCAATGACGGCGAGCCCATGTTGGTAGATGTAGTCTATGCCAATGAACTACCAGGCATGACCAAGAACACGATCGGCCATGCTGGACCACCGCTGAAGTGGGAGGATATGTGTGGACCCCTTCAAGGAGCAATCTTGGGTGCCATCGTCTATGAGGGATTAGCCGAAACCCTTGAAGAGGCTGAGAAACTTGT
>JAAZLY010000235.1 GCA_012799115.1 Bacillota bacterium | reverse complement strand
TCAACGAACGCCTCTTTGGCGACTGCAATACGATGACTGCCTGTTTCGTAGTTCACAGTCATCATGAAGTCCAAGGCACTCTGTACATCCGAAATGCAGACCTCATCGCTATTTATAATCGCGATCTCGATACCATTCACAGCCACTTTTCTTACATTCATTTCAAGTCTTCCTCTCCTGGCTAGTCGTCGCTAACACTTAGCCTGAACATGATCTCATGCAGACTAGGTTCTGCTTTAGAACAAGAACTCCTTTCTACATCACCTCCTTCACGACCATCCAAGTACGATGGTCACAGGATTGGGCGAAGAAAAAGAGCAACCGCCATGCAGTTGCCCCGAAGAGATCACTAGACTGACGTGTATCCGCCGTCTACCTTAATGTTCTGCCCAGTAATATAGGAAGCCTCATCGCTTGCAAGGAATACAGCGGCAGGATTCAATTCCCCTTCTCGACCGTAGCGGCGGAGGGGAACCGAGACTTCCATGAACTTCTTGAAGGATTCTGTGTTCAGTGTATCAACGGTTAATTCTGTTTCAAAGTACCCAGGACTAATTGTGTTACAGGTGATATTGTACTTGGCCAACTCGGCTGCCACAGCTCTGGTGAAGTTGATAACGCCACCCTTTGAAGAGTGGTAGGCAACCGTATCCATCGCCGTATTACCCACCTGTCCATAAATGGAAGCAATGTTGATGATTCTCCCATAGCGTTTCTCTACCATATATTTTGCGAATGCTCGGGTCACCTTAAACACGCTGGTTAGGTCTGCCTGCATGGTGAAATCCCAGTCCTCGTCGGTCATTTCAAGCACTCCAGCATTCCTCGAGGCGCCTGCATTGTTGACCAGGATATCAATTTTGCCATAAAACTTGATTGCTTCTTCCGCCGCCTTGGTTACTGCCTCTGTATCCGTGACATCGCACTGAATCGGTAGACACTTAACGCCAAGAGCCCTGATTTCCTCCGCTACAGTCTCTAGCCTCTCAATTCTCCTGGCTAGTATCACTAGATCTGCCCCTTGCCTTGCAAAACCCAGGGCCATTTGCCTACCTAAACCTGACGACGCCCCCGTAACGACTGCCACTCGGCCATGTAAATCAAACATAAGTATTCCTCCTGTTGTTGTGATGAAGGGCTAGTTCAATGCATAGTGTTGGTACGTTTCACCCAAATTATAGCATTCCATCTGATCCTCTACTAGCGTAAACCTATAAACCAACACATTTTTACAGCCACTTCACCAACTCAACAGTATGTGAATATCGGCTGGGTGAGCCCCGCCTACCCTTGTTCTCTCCCCAAAACCACATCGAAAGAGAGCTTTACTAACTCGACTTCCTATGTCCGATAGTGTCGGTTCTTATCTTCAAGGGTTGGCGCGTGACACCAATACAACCGCCTCAACATGCCTGGTCCAAGGGAACATGTCCACTGGCTGAATCGCCCCTACCTTATATCCTTGGTCTGCCAGATAACTCAGATCCCTAGCTAAAGTAGATGGATTACAAGAGACATAGCAGATACGGGGTACCCTAGTGGTAACAAGAGTCTCCAGGAGTGAGCGATCGCAGCCCTTTCGAGGAGGATCTACGATCACACCATCGATCCTCTTGTGTCTCTGCACCAAGCTCGGAAGTAGTTCTTCCGCCTTTCCTACATGAAACTGTGCACCGCTTATACCATTGAGCTTGGCATTATGCCGAGCATCTTCCACAGCACCGACAAATGTCTCAACTCCAATGACTTCTCTAGCCTCAGAAGCCAGATAAAGCCCAATGGTACCTGCCCCACAATAAAGGTCCAGGATCGTCTCGGTACCCTTGAGCTCCATCCCCACCCGAACCAAATCATACAGCACCTTGGTTTGGCTGGGGTTGACCTGAAAGAAGGAACCGGGCGAAATCGCACAGCGAAGATGCCCGATGGAATCCATAAGATAGGGTTCACCCCAGATAATCTTGGTCTCGCTTCCCAGGATCACATTGGTCACTCGGGGATTCACATTATGAGCAATACTTATCAGTTCAGGAACTTCTTGCGCCAATCCAGTAATGAGCTGTTCTTGAGCGGGCAGATTGCGCGTACGCGTAACTAAGACCAACATGAGTGTTTCTTCAGAAAAGCTAGCCCTGATCACGGCGTGGCGAAGTACACCGGTATGGTTCACTTCATCATACGGTTCGATACCAAGGTCAGGTACAATTCGTTTCAGCGCCAGTGCGAGTTTGGTGATCAGCGGATGCTGTATTTCACAGGTTTGAAGATCTACAATGTCATGACTGCCCTTTTGAAAGAACCCCATGACTAGTTCACTTTGCCTGGTCCCCAATGGCAGTTGAGCTTTGTTTCGATAATGGTATGGTTCATCCATCCCTAGAACCGGCAACACTTCGACATCAAGTTTGCCAATCCGTCTCATGGCATCGACGACCTGCTCTCGCTTCCATGATAGCTGTCCTTGATAGTCCATGTGTTGTAGTTGACAACCACCACAATTCTTGGCATGGGGGCAACTTGGACTGCGGCGATCAACCGAAGGGCTCAAAATGTCCACAAGTTCACCATACCCCAGGCGTTCTTTCAAGTGTACTAGGCGCGTTTTGATCTGATCACCAGGAATCGTCTCAGGCACAAAGACGACTCGCCCGTCCACTCGCCCTACTCCCAATGCTTCATGTGTTAAGCCCGTGATCTCTATAATATGTTCTTCGCCGACTTTCCAAGTGGCCATGAAAGCACTCCTTCCAAAAAGCCGAGAACTGGGGAGTAATATTGGTTCCCTGCCAGTTCTCGGCTTCGTCTAATCGCGTTTGACTCGTAGCATCGAATATGGTGTCACGGATGCCATGGGAATCCGTACAGTGTAATTCGCATGGGCTTCTTGCAGCATTTCATCTGTTTCAATATGGGTCATTTTCGTGATCAGATGGCTCAGGACCGGACCCCGGGGTTGCATGATCTCCACCTCTTCGCCCAGGCTGAGCCGGTTACGCACTGCAACAATTGCCTCTTGCGTTTCTTCATCCCAGCTCTCCACTATCCCTACAACGTCATACTCCCTAATGTAACTCCCAGAGGGTCTGTGAATGCCCGCATCTGAGGGAACGAAGAATCCAGCATAATACGGACGATGACTAACCTTATCAAGCTCATCCAAGAGTTCCTGAGGCAAGACATAGTTCTCTGGATCCGCGGCATAGAGGTCCAAAGCTTGCCGATAGGCCCTCACCACAGTGGCGACATAGAAGGAGCTCTTCATTCGCCCCTCGATCTTCAAGCTATCCACACCAATTTGCACCAAATCAGGAATGTACTCAATGAGTCGCAGATCCTTGGAGTTAAAGATATGCGTACCACCTTCATCCTCTTCAATGGGCATATATTCCCCGGGCCTCGTCTCTTCTACCACTGCATAGCGCCAGCGGCAACTTTGGGCACATTCGCCCCGGTTGGCATCCCTGCCAGTGAGCACATTGCTGAGCAAACAGCGACCAGAGTAAGCCATACACATGGCACCATGAACAAAGACCTCAATCTCTGCCTTCGTTTCTTGGCATACCTTCTGGATCTCCTCCCTGGTCAACTCCCGGGCCATAACCAAACGGCTGATACCGAGCTCTTCCCAAAGCTGGGCGGCACGGTAATTTACTGTATTGGCCTGGGTACTTAAGTGTAATGGTGTGCTAGGAGCATACTCCTTAGCTAAGGCGATAACTCCCAGATCCGCTACAATGAGTCCGTCCACTTCGAGTTCCTCAAGTTCCCGCAGATATGGTGGGAGTAGATCAATTTCATCATTATGGGCAAAAACATTTACGGTAACATAGATCTTAACGCCTCGGTCGTGGGCAATACTCACGACTTCTTTGAGCTCATCCATGCTGAAATTGCCCGCTTTCGCTCGCATACCAAAGGCTTTGCCAGATAGATACAGAGCGTCTGCTCCATACTCCATGGCAACGATCGCTTTCTCCATATTACCTGCTGGAGCCAAAATCTCTGGAATCTTCACGTTTTACTTCCTCCTAATAGCCCAAGGTTCTCCGAGCTCGCAAATGATCATTATACGTCCGGGTAAACTCATGGGTACCATCGCGCCTGCTAACAAAAAAATAGTAATCTGTCTCAGCTGGATTTAGCACCGCAAGCATTGATGCTAAGCCTGGACTTGCAATCGGACCTGGCGGTAGGCCACGGTATCGATAGGTATTGTACGGTGAGTCAATCTCCAAGTCACGATAGAGCACTTGTGGCCTATCTTCAGGTGTAACATAGCGCACCGTTGGATCGGCCTGAAGAGGCATATCAATGGCTAGGCGATTGAGATAGACCGAGGCAACAACTGGTCTTTCATGATCAACTGCAATCTCTCGTTCCACAATGGAAGCCAAGGTGACCACCTCATGAAGGGAAAACTCGCTCTCCTCAAGGAGAGGAACGATTTCGGCCTCCGTTACCGCAATAAAACGGTCAACCATCTGGCGAATCATATCCTCCTCGCTTTGACCCTCATGGAAGAAGTAAGTATCAGGGTATAGATAACCCTCAAGGGTGGCAAGGGGCAAATCTAGGGGACTGTCTTCCCCGTAAACCAGTTTTACATCAGATGCTAGTTCAATAAAGCGATCTCGGTCAGCCAAGCCCTTCGTTTCGAGAAGGTCTGCAATTCGCCTGATTTCAAAGCCCTCAGGAATGACCACTCTCTCCGCCTGAACACGCCCCGTTTGCAGCTCTTCAATAATCGCAAGGGGAGTCATGCCCGGACTGAGTAGGTAGGATCCAGCCTTGAGACTTTGCTCTGCCCCCTCAACTTTGAGGATGATGTGAAACAGAGTTGCGTTAGCAATGATCTCCTCTTCGTCTAAGAGCGTCACGATCTGCCTGGCATGCATTCCCTGCGGAATCCGCACAAGCTTCATGGGCGCCTCAGGATCAGAGCTTAGTGCGCGATTCCCAGCTACCAGGAGAAATGAAGGAACAATAAGTGCACCTAAGAAGGCGAGCGTGAAAAGAAAACGGACCGTACTAGATAGGGTCCGTTTCGCGTTTGCTTGCATACTTTCGGGCATGAAGTACACCCCCAAAGAAAACCAATCAACGATCCGTAGCTAGTCTTCGTCGGACTCCAAGACTGCTACAATACGATCGAACTCCTCGTCATCTTCAATATCCATGAGGAATTCTTCACCGTTTTCATCCACTTCAACCTTAAAAATGTAGGCCTGTTCTTCTCCGTCATCATCTTGAGGCATTAGGACCGCATAGAGTTGCTCGTCAACCTCCAAATACTCCAAGACTGTAAAGACGTGTTCAGTTTCATCTTCATCAATTAAAACAATGGTGTTATCCATGTCAAAATCGTGATCATGGTCATGCCCGTCATGGTTATGAGACATACAATCTCCTCCTTTTGAACCTAGCTTTTACTGCTTACGATCCAAATATGCTTGTAAAATAACTGTAGCCGCCACCTTATCGACGACCTGGCGACGCTTCGCACGACTCACATCACCTTCTAATAAAATGCGTTCTGCGGCTACGGTAGAGAACCGTTCATCCCAATATTCTACTGGTAAACCGAATTCCCTTTCCAATTCGGACCCAAACTCATAAATTTTCTCCGCTTCGGGTCCGTAGCTTCCGTCTGTACGCCGCGGCAAACCCACCACGAACTTTGTCACTCCATACTCGTCTAGTAGACTCTGTAGCTCTTCTAGGTCTCTTTCCTTTGAGGAACGTCGAATCACGGTGATGCCCTGGGCTGTCCAACCCATGGGATCACTCACAGCGACCCCGATCGTTTTTGTTCCCACATCTAAACCAAGTATCCTCATGGCCAGACCCCTTCTAGATCACCTTGATAGCAAACTCCGGGCAGCTTGCTCCGCAATACCCACAAAAAACGCACTCCTCGGGTGCTACCACCTCTGCTTTACCGTGCACGATCTCCAGAGCCCCATTGGGGCAGGCACGGACACAAGCACCGCAACCAACACACCAGTTATCAACATGCAGACGCCTTGTCTCGGGCTTGGGCTCTGGCAAGTCTCGGTTGCCCCCGAAGAAAGCGACATTATGCCGCACCTCATCCAACGTCTTCATACCAACCGCGATAGAATCGACCGCGGGTTGATCTAGCAGGAAATCTAGGGAAGAAGACCAGTCCGCTAAGAGATGGCCACCTCCCAAGGGCTTCATAGCTACAATTCCCTTCTTACACCTGGCAGCCTCTTCGATGGCCCGAGACATATCCTCTCTCGTACCACCTTGAATACCAATTCCGGTCTTGTTGATTAAGGGAGAGATCACATCGATTTCTGGAATGGCGCTAGCCGCCAGCACGGCCTCCACATAGTGCGTAGAGATCCCTACCGCTTGAACAAGTCCTTCCTTCTTTGCTTCCCAAAGTACCTCCAAGGCAGGCCAATGCCCCCTCAAGGTATGACTGGACTCTTGTTCGTGAAGCATGAAGATGGGTATGCAATCTAGATCCATTTCGATCAGGGCCCTCTCCAGGCTTCGTTGCATACCTTCTCTAGAATAGGCATAGGATTTCGTCGTGATCACCACGGGGTAGTCTCCCTCAAAGTCCCGCAAGGCATAACGGATATGATCATAGGTTTCATACAACTCCGCAGTATCAATAAAGTTGATGCCCCGTTTCAGTGCCTCACGCAAGATTTCAGCACCCATCTGAGGAGAAAGACCCCTTTGTAGGGGCCCTATAGTTAAAGCGCCAAAACATAGTCTGGAGACTGTAAGTCCTGTTTGACCTAGTTCTCTGTACTCCAACTCTATCTCCCTCTAAAGCCGCTTGAACAGAACACCGAGGGTATTCGGACCGCAGTGGTTGGAAATCGTGC
>JAAZLY010000234.1 GCA_012799115.1 Bacillota bacterium | reverse complement strand
ATTCATCAAGTGTGGTAGCGCCAATTGCCTGCAGTTCTCCCCGAGCCAAAGCAGGTTTTAGAATGTTGGCTGCATCGATCGCACCTTCCGCGGCACCAGCACCAATAATTGTGTGCATCTCATCGATAAAGAGAATGACATCACCTGCACTGCGAATCTCTTCCATCACTTTCTTAAGGCGCTCCTCAAATTCGCCGCGGAACTTCGAACCAGCTACCAAACTCCCAAGATCGAGGGTGACTACGCGCTTATTGCTTAAGGTCTCGGGTACGTCATTGTGCGTAATCTTCAGGGCTAAGCCTTCAGCAATGGCAGTCTTACCCACACCGGGTTCTCCGATCAAGACCGGATTGTTTTTTGTGCGTCGGCTTAAGATCTGGATCACCCGTTGGATTTCTTTATCGCGTCCAATCACAGGATCCAGGCTACCTTCCGCCGCCAAGGTTGTAAGATCGCGGCCAAATTGGTCGAGGGTTGGCGTTGTGTTCTGACGAGGTGCCTGTGCCTTCCCCTGGGTTCCTCCCCCTAGCTGGCTGGTTACCTGGGCCCGGACTTTCTCCAGGCCTGCCCCTAAATTCTGCAGCACCTGTGCTGCTACCCCCTCTCCTTCCCGGATTAATCCGAGGAGGAGATGCTCTGTACCAATATAGGTATGTCCAAGGCGTCGAGCCTCATCAAATGCCAGTTCCAAGACCCGTTTGGAGCGTGGGGTAAAGCCAATTTGACCTTGTGTAGGCTGACCACCTCTACCGATAATCCGCTCCACTTCGCCCCGCACCTGATCAATGCTGATCCCAAGGGAAAGCAAAGAGCGAGCAGCTACATCCTCTCCTTCCGCAATCAAACCTAAGAGAATATGCTCTGTTCCTACCACATTATGACCCAGCCTTCTGGCCTCTTCTTGTGAGAGAACGATCACTCGCTGGGCCCGTTCTGTAAAACGTCCAAACATAGTTCCACCTTCTTTCTGTTACGAATTAGCACCAAGTGTATCCCTAATCAAACTAGCCCGCAGACGATCCCGTTCCTGCACTGGGAGAGCCTGCCCCATCATTTTTTGTAGATGGGCTGATCGAATCTGCACCATCAGTTGTTTTAATACTTCTGGATCACCATGCTCAATCACACCCAAGTCTACTCCAAGTTTTAGGTCCGACAGTAATTCCATCGCTTCTTGACTTGTGATGATCCTGGCATTGCTTAGAATTCCATAGGAACGGTGTAGCCAATCACTTGTTGCTAGCTTGCGATCCGCTTCCAATAAATACTCCCGAGCTTGACGTTCACTGTGAAGAATCTGGTCGGTGAAGCGCGCCAAATGCTCAATGGTCTCCTCTTCGCTTTGCCCAAGGGTGATCTGATTTGAGAGTTGAAAGACATTTCCCCAGACGTCGCTACCCTCTCCGTAGAGACCCCTCACTGTCAGACCAAATTTGGATACTGTTCCTAATACTTCCTGTACCTTTTTCAGCCTACGCAAAGCTGGCAAATGAAACATCACCGAAGCACGTAAGGCCGTTCCCACATTGGTGGGGCAACTCGTTAGGTAACCCGACTGGATATCAAAGGCATAGTCGAGATGTTCCTCAAAACGATCATCGATCTGTGTAGCAATACGCCAAGCCTCTTCAAGCTGCAAGCCCGGTTTGAAGACCTGAATGCGCAGATGGTCCTCCTCATTGATCATGATACTTATGTTGGCTGTATCATTGAGTATGACCGCCTTATGCTGGGCATTTTGGGTATGGCTCGGACTAATTAAGTGCTCCTCGGCCAATACTTGCCGTTCCAGTGCATCCATCGTGCCCATCTCATGGTAGGTGAAGTTACCGAAATCCGCCAGATGGGGCAAGACCTCTTCCGCCTTCTGCAAGACCATTCTAAGATCATCCCTGCTCGCTGCTTCGGGAAAGGGAATGGTCTGCAAATTACGGGCGAGGCGACAGCGAGTTCCCAGGACAATGTCGCCCTGCGGTCCACTTTGCTTCATCCAAGAAGATATCTTCTTCATGACTATTCCTCCTCCGCCAACTGGCTCTCCAGCAGACGCAGTTCATCACGATACTTGGCAGCCTGCTCATAATCTTCGAGCCGCACACACTCCTGCAAACGCCGACGCAGATCGTCCATTTGCCTATTTATTCTAGTTCTCGGGTATCCCCGGGCGGGGACTTTCCCTGTATGTGTACTCGAGCCATGCAATCGACGTAGGACAGGATTCAGTTCATCATGAAACACTTCGTAGCAAGTACTACACCCGAAGCGGCCTGTCTTTTGCACATCTGCAATCGTCCGTTTACAGGTGGGACACTTCTTTAGCGTCTGACCTGGAGTCAGCTTCTGACCCACCTTGGCCGGTTGGAACATACTCGACAATAGATGCTGCAAGTTGAAGCCGGTACTGAAACTGGTGTACCCTTGAGCACAATACTGGCAGAGATGCAGTTCGGTCTTGTTGTTATTCTCAATCTGGACAAACTTCACATTTGCTTCATGCTCTCCGCATTTCTCGCATAGCATAGGTATCACCTACCCTTCAAGACTTGGACTCGATGATGAAAAACAATAATGCCCGAATCACACTGGCCCGTAGCACGTCTTTTCCTTGACTGATGCTACCTACCTCCTGCTGAACAATTCCCCGAATCAGCTGCAATTGCTTGGGCGAAATGACATGGTGATCTTTGAGGTAGGCTAGCACATTCTCCATTTGCTTCTCGCTAAGCTCAGAGCCAATACTCTGCAGAAGGCGCACAGCATGGGTGTGATCGTCACCAACTTGGACATGGCCAATGCGAATGTAACCACCGCCTCCCCTTCTGCTCTCCACAATGTAACCTCGCTCTAGGGTAAAACGTGTCGATAACACATAGTTAATTTGCGAAGGCACACAGGAAAAGTCATCAGCCATTTGGGCGCGGCTCAGTTCAATGCTGTTGTCTTGACTACTTCTGAGCATACGTTTGATATATGCTTCGATATGATCCGATAAGGTACTCACAATCCACCACCCCGCTTTCTGACTAATACTGACCTTATGCCTATTATAGCACAAATTTAGGTTAACAATGCAAACTTACAGTTAATAGTCAGGAAACGTCAGGAGACACTGTTCTAGAAAATCGCCATATTGCTCCTATTTACTCCCCTTCCCGCATAAGGATTCTGAGGAGGGATAGCATGATCAACTACATTTGGTTCTTCATGATTCTAGCCGGCGTGATAACAGCCGCGAGTAAGGGGCAAATTCACCTCGTAACAGAAGGCATCCT
>JAAZLY010000233.1 GCA_012799115.1 Bacillota bacterium | reverse complement strand
GCTGCAACTTGTGATCCAAGATGGTTCCATTCCCACCTGCCAGGTTAAAGTAGGCGTGGTTGGTTAAGTTCACCACCGTTGTCTGATCTGAGGTGGCCAGATAGTCAATGCGCAAACCACCCTGTCCTGGCGCTGGGGCGTAGGTCACCTCAACTTGGAGGTTCCCCGGATACCCCTCTTCGAGATGGGGGCTAAAGTAGCGTAATCGAAGTGCGAGGCCGTATTCGGTTTCAACAACCTCCGGTTCCCAGATCACCTTGCCAAAGCCGCCTGGTCCCCCATGAATATGGTTTCGTCCCTCATTGGCGTTGAGCTTGTAGGTTGTGTCTCCTAACGTAAACTCCGCATCTTCAATACGGTTCGCATGGCGACCTACCAAGATGCCAAGTGACTTCGTGCAAGCCACGTAGTCCTCTAAGCTGTCATAACCTAGAATGACATTGCCTAAAACGCCCTCCCTATCGGGTACAAACAAGCGTACAAGAGCTCCTCCGAAATTCGTAATCTCTGCGTGGGATCCTCCCCCAAGATCAAGCTTGAAGAGTTCAATCTCTTGACCCTGCAGGCTTCCCCATGGTTTTCGTTCCATTCTCCTGCCTCCTTATGATCTACTAAGTTTTACTATTGAAGAGGTTTTTTCTTACGTGAAGCGAAACAATTGTTACCAACCTTTTTCGCAGATGGCGCTGTGAATTCCTGCCATGGAGTAGAACAAGATTTAGAAGGGTGGTTCCTAGATCATGATTAAAACGAAAAAGTATTGGAAAGATACTCTCGAGGCCTACCTTTACTTACTACCGGCTTTCCTTGTTTTAGGTATGTTCAGTTTTTACCCGGTAGTCAAGTCGGTCTACATGAGTTTCTTTGACTGGAGTCTCCTCCGAAGTCAACAGTATTTTGTCGGCGTTGAGAACTATGAGAAAATTATCACCGATCCAGTCTTTCGCGCAGCCATCACCAACACACTTCGCTATGTCGTGGGTTATGTACCACTCTCTATTGGCCTTGGCCTCATTGTTGCCGTTCTTCTCAACTCCAAAATTCGTTTTCGTGCTCCCCTGCGAGTTGCCTATTTCCTACCCTGGGTCACCTCCTCTGTCGCCATTTCTATGGTTTGGCGCTGGATTTATAACCAGCATTATGGACTCTTAAACATGATTCTAACAGGACTAGCAGGCGTGGTGAATAAAGTAGTGGAGTTTGCCACCTTCGGCAATCTGACGGAGGTTTGGCAGTTCAGCAACCCCAATTGGCTAATGGAACCAAGGTGGACGATCATCAACCTTGTGATTATTGCAGTCTGGCAATCCCTCGGCTATAACATGATCATATTCTTAGCAGGTCTGCAAAACATACCCCAGGAGCTTTATGAAGCCGCCGAAGTCGACGGAGCAAGCCCTTGGCAGAGCTTTTGGAAGATCACAATCCCCCTGATCTCCCCCACCACATTCTTTATCTCGATTATTTCTATCATTGGTGCCTTTAAACTCTTTACAGAAGTCTATGTTCTTTATACGGGACGTCCAGGTCCTGTTAATAGCGGAATGACCATTGTCTACTACGTCTACCGCAATGCCTTTGAGCGCTACCGCATGGGTTACGCCTCAGCGGCGGCTTATATCCTATTCGCTATCATCTTCGTTTTCACCCTCATCCAGATGAGGGCGTCAAAACGTAGGATTCATTACGGGTCCTAGGGAGGGATAGAACTATGAAAGCAGACCATCAAATCTGGCATTATCGTTTGCGTAAAGGATTCGCTAAGGGAGCTTTGTATCTCGGACTCGTGGTCGGGGCTATCGTCATGATGTTACCCTTTATCTGGATGTTGACTAGTTCCATCAAAGCCCCCGATGAAATAACTCTGCGGACCATTCAATGGCTTCCCAAGGTTCCCCAATGGCAAAACTATAAAGTCGCTTGGGAGGCAGCACCCTTTGATGTCTACTTTAAGAATAGCTTCCTCATCGCCTTTGTGGTGATGAGCCTCGATGTCATCTTTAGTTCTTTGGCTGCCTATGCCTTTGCAAAATTCAACTTCTTTGGCAAAAACTTCTTATTTCTCCTTTTCCTTGGCACCATGATGATTCCAGGTGAAGTCATGTTGATTCCCAACTACATCACCATGGTCAACTTCGGTTGGATCGACACCTATGCGGCTTTAATTGTCCCTTGGACTGTTAGCGTCTTTAGCATATTCCTACTTCGTCAGTTTTTCTTAAGTGTCCCCCATGAGCTCTTTGAAGCAGCTGTCCTTGACGGTTGCAGCAAGTTTAAGTACTTAATCCAAGTAATGTTACCCCTGTCCAAACCGGCCTTGGTGACGGTGATGCTCTTTAAGTTTATTGGTAGTTGGAACTCCTTCTTATGGGTCTTAATCATGACCAATACCCCTACGATGAGGACAATTCCTGTAGGACTCACCTACTTTGTCAGTGATGTGGGCTCCTATTACAACTACCTTATGGCGGCTTCTACGTTTGCCATGGCACCAATTTTGCTGCTCTTTTTACTACTCCAAAAGCAGTTTATTCAGGGCATCGCCCGTACCGGTTTGAAGGGATAGTAGGGAGGTGTTTTGTTCGGGAACCTAGATTGTGTATGAACCAACCAAGAAAATCGAAATCTAAAGGAGAGTGTGATCATGCGTTCGAAAAAGTTTTTGTTCTTGACCTTAATTCTCTGTCTGGCCTTAAGTAGTAGTGCTCTAGCGCAAACCCATATCACCTTCTGGCACGCGATGAGCGGCGAACTCGGCAATGCCATTGATCATTTAACGGCAGAGTTCAATGCTCAAAACCCTGATATCGTAGTAGAATCTATTTATCAGGGGCGTTACGGCGATCTGAACACGAAGCTTGTAGCCTCTCTTTCAGCCCGGACAACCCCAACGATTGCCCAAGTCTATGAGAACTGGACAGACTCGTTCTTCCGCCATGGTGTGCTTGTTCCTCTGTCCCATTACATGGACCTCTCCGATGAAGAGTTCAACAACTACATCGAAGTTTTCAGAGGTATGAACACCTGGGATGGCGAGCTCTACACAATCCCATATAACAAGAGTAACTGGGTTCTCTTCTACAACGCCGATATGATCCCGAACCCACCAAAGACAGTTGAGGAGTTCCTCCAAATCTCCAAGGACATCACCGCCAAGACCAATGGAGAAACCAGAGGATTCGGCATTCGTCCGACTCTCGAACTCTTCCACGCCTTCCTCTACGTAGGTGGCGGCGACTTCTTGGATGAAGATCTGAATGTCACCTTTAACAGCCCCGAGGGCAAGGCAGCACTCGAGTTGATGATTGGAATGCTCGATGATGGTTCAGCTCTTCTCATTGATGGCTATGAGAACGAAGCCTTCGGAGATAGCATGATTGCCATGTACAT
>JAAZLY010000232.1 GCA_012799115.1 Bacillota bacterium | reverse complement strand
TATCCACAGTAATTCTAAGAGTCAGAGGAGTGCTTTCTCCAAGCACACTTTAAATATCCTTCCAAGCTTTCCTGGATTGAGCAAGGCTTGGAGGATTTTTGTAAAACCTACAGTCATGCTCGACGCTTTTCATGCCACAAGCACCGAACAGCTCTCGAGCTTGGTCAGGCTCAATGGCAGGCAAAAGAAAGCTCTGAGAGAAAATGCACCTTTCGACCGATTTTGGAAAATCAGTCAGACAGAGTCCATCGGCGCCAAGACATACGCTGCCCTCTTTCATCACTTTTATCAAACTGCCATGGGGAGAACTGGGGGCCAACAAATGTCCCTCTTTGATTCCTAGAGTCTGGCCCTGATCAATCGATCAGGGTTTTTTTGCGTCTAGGTACAGTGGAGTCTGCAATTGGTAAACACTTCATAGCCTGGCAAATGAAATTATTAGTTGAGCACTTATATTAAATATGATATCCTTTCTTAGTAAGAAGAGTGCCTTGAATTTAGTACAGAGGGAGCAATGAAAATGCCTAATACCTTTTTGCGGATAGACGATTTGCACGTAGAGATTGATGGAAAAGAGATTCTTAGGGGCCTGGATTTCGAAGTGAAAAAAGGAGAAATCCATGTGATCATGGGGCCAAATGGCGCTGGGAAATCAACTCTAGCCAATATCCTTATGGGTCATCCGAAGTATGAAGTTACTGCAGGGAAGATCTCCCTTGGCATACAGGACATAACTGAGCTGAAGACCCATGAACGCGCAAAACTTGGTCTCTTTTTGTCATTTCAATATCCTCAGGAAATCGCCGGAATCACCCTGGAGAACTTCCTGCGTTCAGCCAAGAATGCTACGTCGCAAACACCCATGAAGGTACTGGAGTTTCAAAAGCTCCTGAAGCAGAAGATGGGCGTTTTGGAAATGGATCCTGAATACGCCACCAGGTACTTGAATCACGGTTTCTCTGGAGGCGAAAAGAAGAAGAGTGAAATTCTGCAAATGCTCGTCTTAGATCCCAAACTTGCCATCCTCGACGAAACAGACTCCGGTTTAGATGTTGATGCCGTTCGGGTTGTGGCCAAGGGGATTCAAGAATACCATCATGCGGATAACTCCTTGGTTTTGATTACCCATCATAAGAGTCTCTTGGAGCATATTAGACCTGACGCCGTTCACTTCTTGGTCGATGGGCGGATTGTGGAAAGTGGTGGCGTAGAACTCATTGCCAAAATGGAAGAGTCAGGCTTCACAGCCTATAAGGGATAGGGGGGTAGACATGTCCCAGAAAAAGACCTATGTAGCTGATATTGAACGAGAACTATACGATCAAAAAAATCCCTTCACCTATAGTTACAAAGCGGAGCAAGGGTTAACGGAGGAAATCATTCGGGAGATCTCGGCCCAGAAGAATGAGCCCCAGTGGATGCTAGACTTCCGGCTAGCCTCATTAGCCACCTACCACCAGCTTGATCTGCCTCCTTGGGGGCCTGACATTACAGAACTTGATGTGGACAACATCGTGACCTATGTCAAACCCACAGTCGATCGCAAGTACACTTGGGATGACATTCCAGCTGACATCAAGCAAACCTTCGATCTATTGGGGATCCCCAAAGCAGAGCACGAGTTTTTGGCTGGGGTCGGGGCGCAGTACGATTCTGAGGTCGTCTATCACAGCATTCAAGAAAGCGTGGCCAAAGAAGGCGTCGTCTACTTAGATATGGAGACAGCTGTCCATGAGTACGAAGACCTGGTCCGGGAACATTTTATGAGTTTGGTTCCCCCCCGGGACCATAAATTTGCAGCTCTCCATGGGGCGGTCTGGTCTGGTGGTTCCTTTGTTTACGTACCCGCCGGAGTGAATGTGGAAATCCCTCTCCAATCCTACTTCCGCTCCAATGCGCCTGGGGCTGGTCAATTCGAACACACCTTGATCATTGTGGAGCCAGGCTCATACCTACACTTTATTGAAGGATGCTCGGCGCCGCGCTATTCCGTAAACAATCTTCATGCAGGCTGTGTCGAACTTTTCGTCAGGGAAGGTTCCACCCTTCGTTATAGTACGATTGAGAACTGGTCGCGGAACATGTTCAATCTGAACACGAAAAGGGCGTTGGTTGACAAGGATGCGTCCATTGAATGGGTATCTGGATCCTTTGGTTCTAAAGTCTCCATGCTCTATCCCATGAGCATATTGCGGGGAGAACGGG
The DNA here is from genome assembly GCA_012799115.1 of Bacillota bacterium. Classification (GTDB taxonomy): domain Bacteria; phylum Bacillota; class Limnochordia; order Darwinibacteriales; family Darwinibacteriaceae; genus UBA5420. The sequence goes on along the minus strand of JAAZLY010000232.1, from coordinate 357 downwards.
CCCGCTCGGAGTTTATCGGAGTCACCTTTGCTGGTGGAGGTCAAGTCCTTGATACCGGAGCAAAGGTCGTTCATGCCGCTCCCTACACAAGTTCTACTATCAATACGAAGTCGATCTCCAAAGGCGGAGGAACGGCGATTTATCGTGGTTTGGTCAAGATCAACAAGAACGCGCATCATTCCAAATCAACCGTTACCTGCGAGTCACTAATTCTAGACAATGAGTCTGTGTCAGATACGATTCCGGTGATGCAGATTGATACAGACGAGGTGGATTTAGGTCACGAGGCCAAGATTGGACGCATTAGTGACGAAGCAATCTTTTACCTGATGAGTCGGGGCATCGATGAGGAAGAAG
>JAAZLY010000231.1 GCA_012799115.1 Bacillota bacterium | reverse complement strand
GCAAGGCATAGCGCTTTCCGTCGGCCCCTGCCGCAAGTAACAGGGCAGCCATGCTCGCAGCCATACCCACACAAATGGTGGAGACATCGGCTTTGATGTACTGCATGGTATCATAAATGGCCAATCCAGAGTAGACTACCCCACCTGGACTATTAATATACAAATGGATATCCTTGTCAGGGTCTTCTGATTCTAGGAACAGGAGCTGTGCAATAACGAGGTTTGCCACCTGATCGTCGATGGGACCGCCGATAAAGATAATGCGATCTTTCAGGAGCCGGGAGTAAATGTCGAATGCCCGCTCTCCTCGATTTGTTTGTTCTACAACCATTGGGACTAAAACACTCAATTGTCTCCCCGCCTTTCTAATCGTTGATTCTACTACTCTTGCTCAACAGCCTCCGCAGCCGGTTCTTCTGAAGCGGGTGTTACAGAGATAGACTCTACTTCAGTAATCGTAGCATTGTCTACGATAAGCTGCAGGGCCTTCTTTCTCATGATTGAGGCTTCAAGGGACTCGCGCTGACTATTCCAGTATTCCCGCATGCGTTCTTCTAATTCAGGGGTTAGTTCACCAGCAGCATCCATGGACTCTTGAATCCTGTTCTCGACATCTTCGTCACTCACTGTGATATCTTCTTTATCAATAATCGCACTGAGGATCAAGTCGTGAACAATTTGGGTTCTTGCCTGAGGCTCAAACTGCTTCTGCAAGCTCTCCCGGCTCTCGCCAGACATTTGTAGATACATTTCCTCTGTGAAGCCTTGCCTCTGCATGTTCTGGAAGAAATAGTCAAGAAGATGCCCCGCCTGGTGTTCAACCATGGATTGGGGGATCTCTACGGAACTATCCTCAGCAATTAGCTCTAATAGTTTATTCTCCAATTGCTCAGTGGTTCTGCGGGTAGCCTCGTCCTCAAGATTTTTCCGTATCCCGGCCTTTAGTTCATCAAGAGTCGCATATTCACTAACATCTTTGGCGAACTCATCATCAATTTCAGGCATGAATTTTTCTTTCAATTCTTTCACGGTCACTTTGAAGGTGGCTTCCTTACCTGCTAATTCCTCAGCATGGTATTCTTCTGGAAACGTAACGTTAACATCCTTGCTCTCGCCTACCTCAACGCCGATCAGTTGCTCTTCAAAACCCGGAATGAATTGTCCGGAGCCGATTTCTAAGGTATGATTCTCAGCAGCACCACCGCTAAAAGGCTTACCGTCTACATAGCCGACAAAATCAATGAGTGCAAAGTCACCTTCTTGCACGGCTGTATGGTCAGCTACCACAAGTTCGGCATTGCGCTCTTGTTGCCGCTTAATTACACTTTCGACATCTTCATCCGAAACTTGAACAATTTCCCGCTCCGCTTCAAGTCCTAAATACTTGCCGAGTTGGAGTTCGGGATATACATCGACTGTAAAAGTGAAGACGGCACCTTCGCTTCGATCGATCTGCTCAATATCAACGTCTGGTTGATCTACAGCTTTGATCTCTGTCTCCCGTGCGGCCTCTTGGTAAAGGCGCGGCACAAGAATCTCCACCGCATCCTCCAGAAAGACGTTAGGTCCATAGTTCATCTCGATGATTTGACGAGGAGCCTTACCTTTTCTAAAGCCTGGGATGTTGATTCTCTTGACATTCTTCCGATATGCTTCTTGCATAGCTCCTTCAAGTGTCTGGGCGTCTATGTCCACTGTCAACTTTACTCTACTATTTTCGAGTTTCTCCATTTTTACTGCCATATTATAACCGAATCTCCTTTCGTTCCCTTAACGCAAAAAAAGTACACTGTGCAGTGTAACTAGCTTATGTACATGAAAATAAATGGTGCAGGCGGAGAGAGTCGAACTCTCACGGGGTCTGCCCACTAGATCCTAAG
>JAAZLY010000230.1 GCA_012799115.1 Bacillota bacterium | reverse complement strand
TTCTTGAGGCGAGGCTTCCCTGAGCCTAGGGTGGAGGAGAAGGGGAGTACTGGCGGGAATAGAGTGAGGACAAAGCTGCGGAAGGAGTCAACCCATCTATGGAATTAGCAGGCGTTGCCGTTGCTCTTGGTTCTATGATGTACTTGATTTCGAAAAGTGTTTCCATGGGCCTCGCTCTTTTGACCGGAACAGGTATTGCTGGATTGTTTGCAGGACTAGGTTTGCAGGGCTTTATTACCACTGTTTCTCAAGCAGTGGTCAGTCCGATGACATTAGAACTGGTTGTGGCCGTGATACTCGCTAGCGGACTGGGCAAGGCGATGAAGGAAAGTGGCGACCTAACGCTCATGGTGGATTCTCTGATTGCCATTTTCCCCAATCCCAAGATACTGAGCATGATGCTGCCCGGGTTGATGGGTACCCTCAATGTGCCGGGGGGAGCGATTATGTCTACTCCTATGGTGGAGGAGAATGGGAAGCTTCTAGGCCTTGACGCCACCACGAAATCAGCTGTCAACGTCTTTTCCAGGCATATTGGTTACTATGTCTATCCTTTGTACACATCGACAATTATCCTAAGTCAGCTACTCGGCATTCAAAAGCTCGTCTTGATTCGCCACAATGTCCTACCCATGTTAGTCGGTATTACCTTGGCCTACTATTTCTTCTTCCGACGGGTCACCTGCGACAAGATTGCTTTGGAGGAAGACTACAGCAAGTTGTACTACGTCAAGAACTTCCTCCTTGGATTCTTGCCCATCCTTGTGGCACTGGGTTTGGTGCTAGTTTTTGACCTTCCCTTCTATCAAGCCATAGCCATCGGGCTGGTCATTGCCCTACTACGGGGGTTGCCTTCTGACGGGCGGTTTGGGGCGCTGATGGCCAGGATTGGTATGCTATTTCGGCGTTGGATTGATTACCGGCTAGCCCTGACAGTCCTCGGGTTAATGATGTTTAAAGCAGTGATTGAAGCCTCGGGTGCTGTAAGCAGTTTGGCGGAGAGCCTACTATCCATCGGAATTCCCCTCCCCATGATGGTACTTGTACTTGGTCTATTAACATCCTATCTAGCCGGCGCCCATATGGCCGCTTCAGGAATCCTGGCAGCCTTGTTTGCACCACTCTTTCCCCCAGAGTCGCTAGGGGCCTACACTTCACTTCTCTTTGCAGCCATTACACTTGGCTATCTTGTCTCACCGATACACCTGTGCCTTGTGCTAACCAACCAGTATTTTGGAGTTAGGTATGGAGAGATACTGCGTAAGCTGGCCCTACCAGTGGTGGGCATGCTTGCCACCGCCCTTTTGCAGTTTATCCTCCTGGTGTCATGATCTACGTCTTTCTTGGTCGTTCGATTGGTAAATACTGGCAGGACATAGTACTTTCTTCACCGAACACCCATAAAGATAGAAAGAGCACCGTCTGAAAAACTGGGTTAGGAAGGATGAGTGTGATGTCTGAGGGGTTCAAGGATTGCCCTAATTGTGGAGAAGTAACCTCATACGCTACTGGGCAATGCGAAGTGTGCCATGCGCATCTGCCCTCCCTTGAACTAGGGAAACGCTGGGAATATGGTAAAGCTCGTTACAGAACGCCGAAGCGTCGTGGTTTTATTCTTACGGCTTGGATTTGCTTCCTTGGGACACTCGTTCCCCAGAGCATCCTACCCCTGGCAGGTACTCTCTTTCCTCTTGTAGCCATTGGCGGTGTCTTGTTAGCCCTGGTGTTGGCAAATAGTGGTGACCTGACTGCGCGCATACATGGCTGGATTCTTGTTACCGGTTATGCTGGAATTCTGACGGGAAGCATCATTGCTCGGATCTTGATCGCGGCTGGCATATATTAGGTGACGGAACAGACGTAGAACTTTGGTACTTTATCACTTGCACTTAATGTCTGTTACATATATCCTAAATATAGTCCATCGCGAAAAGGGGGAGTAATGTTGAAGAAACCGATTACTATCCACGATATTGCCGAAATGGCCAAGGTATCGCCGGCTACCGTTTCTAGAGTACTAAGTAATAGCGATTATCCAGTTAGCAAAGGGCTACAAGAGCGAGTTCGGAGAATTGCGGAAGAAGTAAATTATATCCCGAATATGCTTGGGAAGCAGTTGAAGAAGAATGAGAGCACGACAATTGGCGTCATTATTCCTTCGATCGTGAACCCCTTTTATTCCTTTGTCATTTTTGGCATTGAGGAAGTCGCGCGGGCGAATCATCACACTGTCATTATCTGTAACTCGCTGCAAGACCCCGAACTTGAGGAAGAATATATTCGTACGATTATGGAACAACAGGTCAAAGGCCTCATTATTTCTTCCATCTCTGAGGATCGGACGCTGCTCCGCAATTGCATAGACTTAGGTTTGAATGTGGTAGCCATTGACCAAGCCTTGGAAGAGGAGAATGTCTGCCAAGTAAAGTTTGATCACCGTAAGGGTGGATATATTGGGGCTAAGCACCTAATCGAACAGGGACACAGGCAGATAGCCTACCTGACATCGAAGCTTGATCGTCCGAGCCGTAAGAATATCTATCGCGGCTACGTTGATGCGATGCAGGAAGCTAAGCTAGAACCGATTTTAGCAGAGTCCGATGAACAACGTAGTGACGCTGACACGTACGACTTTGATACAGGGAGAAAGTTAGTGCGTAAGATCTTAACGTCGGGGGAGCAACCAACTGCCATCTTTGCCTGTAATGACATGATGGCCTTTGGGGTGATCAATGAGCTTTCAAGCCAGGGCATCAATGTTCCCGACGATATTTCCGTGGTAGGTTTTGATGGAATTGACTTCGGAATGATGCTTCACCCGCCCCTAACGACAGTGAAACAACCCGACTATGATATGGGTAAACTGGCGGGGAAATTGTTGTTTGATAAGTTGAAAGGGGAGGACGCTCCCTTCTACGATGTGGTATTACAGCCAAGTCTGATTGAAAGGCGTTCTGTCAGGAACTTGACAGCCATCAATACCCTGGAATGTGCCCGCTGAGCAATGGCTACAGATGACCGATCCATGCGTCTTCAAAAGAAATCGATTACTATTTAGTGCAACAATAGAGCAGGAAAAGGGAGGTTCTTGACAATGAAATGGTGTGGAAGGCTACCTCAGACAGGCGAAGCCGTTGAGATCTGGGCCGAGGACGGGAAGATTTCCAGTATACGTAGGCTTGCCGCCGAAGCAAACGGGCAGTTACCGTGGCTTTCGGCGGGTTGGATAGATCTGCAGGTTAATGGCTTTGGTGGATATGATCTAAACGGTGAAGAGACGACTGCCGAAGATATTGCAGGGGTGACTCGGTCTCTTCATGCCCATGGAGTGACTTCGTATCTCCCTACGGTCATCACAGGCAGCTTTGCTCGCATGAGTCAAGGTCTTTCGGCCATCGCCAAATGCTGCGCTGAGTCTGCTTTAGTGAGAAGTTCCATCCTTGGTATTCATCTGGAGGGACCCTACTTGTCGAGTGAAAGGGGTAGCCGAGGTGCTCATCCCAAGGAATATACCAGAGACCCGGATTGGAACGAGTTTCAGAGACTACAAGAGGCGGCAGGAGGGCTCATTCGCATGGTCACCGTCGCTCCAGAGCGCCAGGGAGCAGTCGCCTTTATTGAGCAGTTGGTTAAGGCGGGAATTGTCGTGGCCATCGGGCATACAAAGGCCACCGCAGAAGAGCTCGATGCAGCAGTGCGAGCTGGAGCAACCCTTTCAACCCACCTGGGAAATGGGGCAGAACCTGTCTTACCGCGACTCTCCAACTATATCTGGAATCAACTTGCCGATGATAGGCTTTGGGCCAGCTTGATCCCTGATGGACACCACCTCCCTCCCGCTGTGTTGAAGGTGATGACGCGGGCCAAGGGCCATAAGAGCGTCTTCGTCAGCGATGGCACCAAGTTCGGTGGGATGCAGCCAGGACGCTACCCCAGTTTGATTGGTGGAGAGGTGGTTCTAACAGAGTCTGGGCTCCTTCATACGGCAGAGGATCCCAATATTCTAGCCGGCTCTGCGTTGTCCTTGGCCACAGGGATCGTGAATGCGATCAACTACACGGACATGCACCTAAAGGACGCCATCGATGCCATTACCGCGCGTCCTGCCATGATCATGGGGGAATCCGGGCTCGGCACACTTAAGGTAGGAAACCCAGCCAACATCACCCTTTTCTCGTACAACGATGAACTAAAGGGCGAACTGACTGTTGTAGAGACAGTGGTTGTGGGAGTGTCTGTTTTCAAGCATGGCGTTGAAGCGGTATGACGAATACGTAGAAAAAGTTAAGGAAATTAAAAACAATGCTAGACAACGAAGTTGAGATGTGCTATATTTTCAATAGAAATCGATTACTATAGAGTAAGACGTTGGCCGGAACACAGATGTCTTACGGTTGGTAATCACATTACTATCCAAAGGAGTGATTTTGTTGAAGAAGAGACAGAGCTTTTTAGTGTTGAGCCTAGTAGTACTCTTAGTTGCGACATTCGGCATGGTGGCTTCCGCACAAAAACAAGTTACATTGAAGATCGGTCTGCCTGGTAGTTATGATGTAACTAGCAAGGACATTATCGACCAATTTATCGCTGAACATCCACATATCAATGTAGAAATCCAAGAAGCACCTTGGGGTGACTTTACCTCGAAGATCGCGACCCAAATTGCTGGTAACACAATGCCTGACGTTTGGTTCCAAGAAAATGCAGTGATCCTGGGCTATGGTGAACGTGGTGTGGCTCAAGACCTAGCAGCCTACATTGAGAGAGACCTAGACACAGACGAGTATATTGATGGACTGTTCTCGGCAAGAACTCCAGATGGTAAGGTGTGGGGCGTCCCACATGGCATTAACCCAGTGGCCCTTGCTTATAACAAGACAGTCTTTGAAGAGGCCGGCGTGCCCTTCCCAACGGATGACTGGACCTATACAGACCTCATCGAAGCTGCAAAGCAGCTCACAGTCGTAGAAGGTGAGGAACCTGTCAGATTCGGCTTTATCGGAGCTTACGCTATCACCAATGGTTGGTTCCCCTGGATTAAGCAAGCTGGTGGTTCGGCCCTTGATGAGACCAAGACGAAATCCATGTTTGATGACCCTCGCACAATTGCCGGTCTAAAGCAGCTTCGTCAAGGTATCGAAGAAGGTTACTTTACAAACGTTGACTTTGTCCGGGCCCATGGTGGTGACCTAGAGGTATTTGCTAGCGGTAAAGCAGCTATGCACTTTATGCAGTATAGTCTTCAGGTCAATATGCAGAACAACTACCCCGATGTTGATTGGGATGTAGTGAAAATGCCTAAAGCCGTCAATGGTGAGCGTTATGTACCTATGGTAGCCAACAGCTGGTTGATTTCCTCCAGAGCATCGCAGGCTTCCAAAGATGCAGCATGGGAATTCTTGAAGTTCTACTTGGGTAATGATGCCCAGAACATCGTGGCAGCAAGTGGTTCGACCCTACCTGTGAAACTGTCTGCCTATGAAGTAATCGAAGCTAGTGGTACAAAGCCGCTAAACAAAGCAGCCTACACCGATGGTATCGCTGAAGGTGGCGTAACACTCGATGAAAATGCAACCTGGAACGAATGGCGCCTCTTGGTACAACAACAAGTGAACGAGTCTGTTGTACACGGCAAGATTACTGTGGAAGAAGCAGCAGCTGAGATTCACAAGAAAGTTCAAGAGGTTCTAGACGAGAACTAATGGAAGCTATAGCTAAGTAAAGTGGGCTGGTCTTTGACCGGCCCCTTTCTCCCAGAAATAGAAGGGGAGGTAAGATTTATGCACAAACAAAGATATTGGGGATACGTGTTTACATTTCCATTCATCATAAATGTACTTGTCTTCTTGCTATTCCCAATCGTGTTTTCGGCATATATTTCCTTTACTAAGTACGACTTATTCAATGCACCAAAATGGATTGGGCTGACAAACTGGATCAACATTCTCAATAAGAGAGAGTTCTGGCTGTCCATGCGCAATGTGTCCATGTTTGCCTTGATCTTCGTGCCGCTCCAGACGAGCTTCGCCTTTCTTGTAGCTTTCATGTTGAATCAAGCAGCCCTTAAGGCCAAGTCTTTGTTCCGCCTGTTTTACTTCTTACCCGTCATTACACCTTGGCTCGCAGCAGGTGTGGTCTGGTCCTGGATGTTTAACTACCAATATGGTGTGTTGAACTGGTTCTTGGGTCTTGTGGGAATCGATCCTGTAAACTGGCTTTATAGCCGATCTTGGGTGGTCGTCATTGCCAGTATTGCCTTGGTCAATGTCTGGAAGGGTCTTGGCCAATCGATGGTTATTCTCCTGGCTGGTATGCAAAACGTACCACATGAAGTGCTCGAGTCTGCGCAAATTGATGGGGCTTCCAGCAGACAACTGCTAACACATATCGTGTTTCCCATCGTCACGCCCATGGTTTACCTGGTTATGATTTTGTCTACAATCTCCGCTTTCCAGACCTTTGACGTGTTCTTAGGCTTATTTGGCGGAATTACCACGGGAATATCCGAACAGAGTATGGTGCCCAACATCATGATCTACCGAGACGCCTTTCTCTTGTTCAAGCTAGGGCCTGCTTCGGCAACGGCTTGGCTGTTGTTCTTTGTGATCCTAGCGATTACGCTCTTCCAGCAATACTTCGAAAAGAGGTGGGTGCATTATGACTAGAACGACTCCGCTGTATGTGAAAATCATTCTCTATGTTTTGCTTATAGCTGGTTCTATTGTCATGATGTTTCCCTTTGTCTGGATGGTCTCCACATCGTTTAAGACCGTGGGCGCTATCGCCCAGATGCCACCCCAGATTATACCTAGGCCCATTGACCTTAGCAACTACGAGACAGTCTGGAATAAGGTGAACTTTGCCCGTTTCACCTTGAACAGCTTCCTGATTGTAGGTGCCGATATGGTAGGGGCTTTGCTGTCTTGCGCTCTGGTTGCCTTTGGACTGGCTATGTTTGATTTTAAGGGTCGCAAGCTCCTGTTTGGTGTGATGCTGGCTACCTTAATGGTTCCGGGGCAGGTAACGATGATTCCGACCTATTTCATTTGGAAGACCTTCCGGGCTCTCGACACGTACTTTCCTCTGATTGTCCCAAGCTTCCTAGCGGGACCTTTTGGGATCTTCTTGATTCATCAATACATTAAGGCTCTGCCAAAGGAACTCTACGAATCGGCGACCATCGATGGGTGCAGCCCTCCGGGGATCTTTTTTAGAGTCTATTTGCCCCTCTGCAAGCCGGCTCTAGCAGCCCTTGCCGTATTTACCTTTATGGGAGCATGGAACAATACTCTAGGTCCCTTAATTTACTTGCAGACTCGATCCCGTTATACGCTGCCACTGGGACTCTTGTTCCTGAAGTCTGAAAATCCGAATCAGGCTTTGCTCATGGCCGGTGCGGTCATTATCACCGTGCCAGTGGTCGTGGTCTATTTGCTGGCTCAGAAGCAGTTCATTCAAGGGATTGCCTCAACTGGGCTCAAAGGTTAAGATGAGGAGCTGTGGAAGATGAAAAGTTATGTTATTGTCGGAGCGGGTTCTCGCGCGCTTTACATGTTTGCTAAGCCCATCGTCGAAACCTGGAGCCATGTCGCCGATTTGCGCGGCGTTTTTGATACCAACCTGACTCGGGCCAGACTCCTAAGTGAGGAATGTGGAGGTATTCCAGTTTACGGCGATTTCCACAAGATGCTGGAGAAGGAAAGACCGGATCGCGTGATTGTGGCCAGTACAGACTACTCGCACCATACCTACATTGTGGAAGCCCTTAAGGCTGGCTGTGATGTGATTTCCGAGAAGCCGATGACGATTGATGAAGAGAAGTGTCGTGCCATCCTGCAAGCGGAGAGAGAGACGGGGCGTAAGGTAACGGTAACCTTTAACTTGAGGTTTGCACCCTACTTTTCCACGGTCAAGGATCTGCTGAAACGTGGTACGATTGGTGAAATCTATCATGTAGACTTTGAGTGGTTCTTAGATCGCGACCATGGCGCCGACTATTTCCGTAGATGGCATTCTGAGATGAAGAACAGTGGTGGCCTCTTGGTGCATAAATCGACCCATCACTTCGATATCATCAACTGGTGGGTTGATAGCAGGCCCTATGAGCTCCAAGCCTTTGGCTCCAGAAGGGTCTATGGGGATCAAGGACCATTTCGTGGTGAGCGCTGCATGACGTGCCCCTACGCAGCAAATTGCGAGTTTTACAAGGATATTAATGCGGATCCCTTTATGAAGAAGTACTATGTAGGCGCAGAGCATGAAGACGGCTACCACCGGGATCGCTGTCTCTTTGATGAGCGCGTCGATATCTATGACACCATGGCAGTGAATCTGAAGTATCAGAGTGGAACCCTTCTGAACTATTCCCTAGTGGCCTATGCTCCCTATGAGGGTTGGAGGGCTACGATTAATGGACGTAAAGGACGTTTGGAGCTCGGCAATGTCTATCGCAGTGCCGATATGTCTGAAGTGGGCAAAAGTACGATTAAGCTCTATAAGACAGATGGTACAAGCGAAGACATCCAGGTGTCTGCCCAAATTGGTGGGCATGGCGGTGGCGATGCGAAGCTCCTTAAGGCCCTTTTTGAGGGAGGAGTAGAAGATCCCCTGGGTCAACAGGCTAATAGCCAGGCTGGGGCGGCATCTCTCTTGATCGGGGCCACTGCAAATCGCTCAATTCAGGAAGGGAGAGCCTTGTTGGTTCCAGATGTTGCTTCTTTGTGAGGTGTGAAGCTATGAAGAAGTCCATTCGGGAGTTGGAGGACTACACTTGTACCCTCTACGATACTCGGGATCAGTTAAAGAAGCATGTTTTCGATCGTTCCGATCGGGCTTTTGCTGCAGGTGACGAAGCTCGAGACCGGATCTGCTCCCAAGAGGAGCTACGAAACCGGCAACGTACTATGAAAGAGGCCCTTCTCACATCGCTGGGAGGCCTTCCTAATTGTGTAGCGCCACTCAATGCGAGAACTACACGTATTGTACAGGGTGAGGGTTATGGGGTGGAAAACCTCATCTTTGAATCTCGCCCAAAAGACTATGTTACCGCCAATCTCTATATACCAGATGGGCTTGAGAAGCCGACTGGAGCAGTCCTGTTTCTCTGCGGCCACGAATATGAGGGGAAACACAGCCCCTATTACCACGAGGTATGTCTCCGCTTTGTCCAGGCCGGCCTCATCGTTCTGGCCATGGATCCAATCGGTCAGGGGGAGAGATTGAGTGGCTTTGTTAATCGAGATGGCACTCCGCTGTGGGGTACAGCTGAGCATCAAAGGCTCGGGGTTCAAGCCCATCTACTTGGAGAGAGCGTGGCTCGATACTTCGTCCATGACGCTATGCGTGCCGTAGATTATCTGCAGAGTCGCCCTGAGGTGAATCCAGCTTGCATTGGGGTCACGGGGAACTCTGGGGGCGGGACGCAAACGGCCCTGATGATGGTCTGTGATGAACGCATTGCCGCTGCAGCACCCGGTACCTTCATTATGAATCGCCAGGAGTACATGCATGCCGGTGGCGTACAAGATGGAGAGCAGGTTTGGGTCGGTCTGTCAGCTGAAGGTTTTGACCATGAGGACCTATTACTCTGTTTTGCACCAAAGCCTCTACTAGTCTTGGCTTGTACCTCTGACTTCTTCCCCATAGAAGGCACGAGAAGAACGGTGAGCCGGGCCAGTCGTTTCTGGTCCTTGCTGGGCGAGCCGGGCCGTATAGAACTTGTGGAAGATGCGTCTACACATCGTTTTACCGATTCTTTGGCCATTGCCGCGGCGGAGTTTTTCAGCCAGGAGCTCCTTGGCAAGAAGTGTTTTGTTGATGCAGAACGCAGGCTAAAGCCCTTGTCACCGAAGGAGCTTTTGTGTACAGAAACTGGTGGGGTCTGCACTTCCTTTCCTGACGCCACTACGCTCTATGCAAGAAACCGCCAAGAGTTCAAGAAGCGAAGGGCTGAAAGTGCAGGGGAATGGCTGCAAGCTAAAGTGATGCAAGGCCGCCAGCCCTGCGACTTTAATACTAGGAGAATCAACCTGGGAACAGTAGGTGGCCTTGATGTAGAGTACTTGCTTTGGTGGTCCCAACCAGGCCTGATGAATAGCGGCTACCTCTTTCAAGGTAGAGGACAGGTCGCCGATGGACACGAAGCTGTGGCCATTGGGCTTTGGCCTGGAGGTACAACAGCTTTAGAAGACAGCTGGACTTGGGTTGATGCTATGTGCCAACAACATAAACGAGTCTTTGTTCTAAACTGTTCAGGCATGGGCCCTCACACACCCCACGCGATTTATGGAAAGCCTCCTCATGGTCTTTTCGGAGTTATGCATAAGTTGACAGATGACTTACTGTGGTTAGGCGATAGTCTGGCAGCTTTAAGGACCTATGATCTCTTGCGCTGCTTAGACATGCTCGAAGCCGAGTTTGGACCTTTGACAGAACGAGTTGAGTTACGCACCCAGGGGCGCTATGCCCTCTATGGAATGCTCGGAAGTCTACTCGATGCGCGTCTTGGCCTAGATTCTGAAACGCCGGGATTCGATGTTATAGAGGACTTCTTTAGTCCGTCCCTTGCTGAAGAGGAGTTAATGACTACGGTATTTCCAGGCGTCTTGAAATACCTAGACCTGAATGAATGGAAAGGCAGATGAACAGTATGCAAGAGCCCATTAAGATTGCCCTCATTGGTGCTGGATTTCGTGGTATGAAGTATGGAGAGTATGCTCATAAGAGTCTCAAAGCCATGAAGATTGTGGCTGTGGCCGATCTTGACGAGGCGAAGCGGGCGAAGGCCAGAGAACGCTTCGATATTGCGGAGGATCGATGCTACCAGGATTGGGACGAGTTTTTTGCGCAGCCCAAGGACGCGGACGCTGTGTTCATCTGTACAAGAGATAGAGATCACTTTGAGCCAGCGATCAAAGCGCTAAAGGCAGGATACCATGTCCTACTAGAAAAACCCATGTCGCCAGATTGGCGGGAATGTATTGAATTAGGTAAGGCTGCCGAGGAGGCCAATCGTGCTTTGACAATCTGCCATGTCTTGCGCTATTCCCCCTTCTTCCAGACCATTAAAAAACTCTTGGTCTCTGGGAGAATTGGTCGCCTTATGTCTATACAACACAATGAGAACGTGGCCTACTGGCACCAAGCTCATAGCTTTGTGAGGGGATACTTTAGCCGTGCTGAGGATTCTAGCCCCATGATTTTAGCCAAGAGTTGCCATGACTTGGATCTGATTCGCTGGTTTGCCGATGCCAAGTGTACGAGTGTTGCTTCTTACGGTCATTTATCCTATTTCCGGCCGGAACATGCACCCAAAGGGGCACCAAAGTACTGTATTGAAGGCTGTCCGGTAGAGGACACTTGTGTCTACTATGCACCAGACACCTACATGATTGAAAATGGCGGTTGGAAGGCTCAGGCGGCGAGTGCAGATCCCAGCTATGAAGCCAGGTACAAAGCGATGCAAGAGGGCCCATTTGGCCGCTGCGTTTTCCAGTGTGACAACGATGTGGTGGATCACCAAGTCGTGGCCATGGAGTTTGAAAACGCAGTGACCGCGGTCTTTACCATGAGTGCCTTTACCGAAAAGAGTAATCGCACATTAAAGCTCATGGGAACCATAGGCGAAATCAGAGCTTCCATGGAAACGAATGAAATTGAAATTCGGACCTTTGGAAGTGGCAAACTTGAGACGATTAGACTCGTCGATCCCGAGGGACATATTGGACATGGTGGCGGGGATAAGCGCCTGATTGAAGATTTCGGTGTCACAGTTCGCAGTTTCGGTACACATCATAGCGCAACCGCTGCTAGTGTATCGGTGGAGAGCCACCTGATGGCTTTTGCTTCTGAACGCTCCCGGGTCGAGAAGCGCATGGTTAGATTGGATGAGTTTACGTTAGAGGAGGACTTATAAATGCAAATCAACATTTTCGCAAACCCAGAACAAAACGGACTTCAGGCTGCGTTAGCCAGCCAGAAGATACTACTTGAGGCCATAGAAGAGCAAGGTAGCGCCAGATTGGTCTTATCAACCGGGGCTTCGCAATTTGATTTCTTTAAGCACTTTGTAACAATGGATATTCCCTGGGATCGAGTGGAGATGTTCCATCTCGATGAGTATATTGGATTACCGGAGTCCCATCCAGCGAGTTTTCGCAAATATTTGAAGGAACGTTTCTTGGCTTTTGTTCAGGTCAAGGCGGCGCATCTTGTGAATGGGGAAGGAAACATCGAAGAAGAGCTGCGGTCCTTAAACGCAGAGGTGAGCAAGGCTCCCATTGACTTGGCGCTGATTGGAATCGGGGAAAACACGCATATTGCGTTTAATGATCCCCCGGCTAACTTCGAGCTTACAGATCCATACACAGTTCTAGAACTGGATGACACCTGCAAACAACAGCAGGTTCGGGAAGGCTGGTTCGCCACCATTGATGATGTTCCTAAATCGGCCATCACCATGAGTGTGCAGCAGATTTTGAAGAGCAGACACATTATCTCTGTGGTGCCGTATGAAGCAAAAGCCGCAGCTGTCTATCAGACGTTAACACAGCCGGTCGATCCAGAGTACCCCGCGACGATCTTGAAGTCACATAGCAATTGGAGCCTGTATTTGGATCAAAACTCAGCATCGCGCCTTTTGAACTTCCAGGGGGTAGAACAGTTTAGATAGTTACTATAGGTTAGAAAGCGGGGCGGGGGGAAATAGGCGAAACCTGTCCCGCTTTTGCCTTTTTACGCATTGAGCGGGTCAGACCCTGAAGAGGATTTTGAGACTTGCAGGAGAATGTGGAGGTAAGGGGAGGCGCAGTGAGGGTGAGATGCGCCTATCGAATCGAGAAAAAAGCGGTGAACTAGTTATGAGAAATGCTGACTTCATTATCGTTACTGGTCTATCAGGTGCCGGTAAGACACAGGCTATGAAGGCCCTAGAAGATTTGGGCATGTTCTGTATCGACAATCTGCCGCCGGCCCTATTGCCCCGCTTGGTTGAGCTACAGGCGAATCAAGGCGGTAAGAGGCGCAAATACGCAATCGCTATTGACATACGCGTGCGGGAGTACTTCACAGATTTCCGTCAGTCTTTGGAGTGGTTGGTGCAGAGCGGCTATTCCTACCACTTAATCTTCCTAGAGTGCAGTGATAATGTTCTCATCAAGCGTTTTGGTGAAACACGCCGTGTTCATCCCCTATCGGAAGGTTTAGTGCCTCCAGAAAGCATTTATGCTACGATTGCTACCGAACGCAGACTGCTATCGGATGCGAGATCCCTCGCCCATGATGTCATTGACACCACAAACTTAAGGCCCATGGAATTACGTTCCCGGCTGATGGAGATGTATCAAGGTTCTCCGCTCCACGAGTCCATGACAGTCGATATTTTCTCCTTTGGATTTAAGCATGGAGCTCCCATTGATGCAGATATCGTCTTTGATGTCAGGTTCATAACGAACCCGTATTATGTGGATGAACTGCGGCCCCTCACCGGTGAACAGGCTGAGGTTGCCGATTATGTACTGAGCTTTCCTATCGCGCAGGAGTTTGTCGAGAAGTTCTCGGAGTTGATTTATGAACTCATGCCCGCCTATGGTGAAGAGGGAAAGGGTAAACTAACCATTGGCATTGGTTGCACGGGTGGGCAGCATCGCTCTGTGGCGGTGGCGATTGCTTTGGCCAATCGCTTGCAGGCCAGGGGAATTAAGGCTACCGTCCGCCACCGGGAGACTGTTGTTGCGAGTGTGGCTGAGAAGAAGTGATCGTGACGTATCCTCAAAAATGGTCGTTACCAGCTAGAGAGCCTTCTCGGTAATTGGTGATTGAGCCCAAAGTGGCTTGACTTTGGCGGCATTTTTGAGTTATATTTAACACGACTAAGTTACCATCTTAAAGAAAAGGGCAAAGGTTTCTAAAGGAACTGACGCAAAGCCACGGATCTAAAGCTTTTTAAACAAAGCCATGACCGCCGGGTTACCTTATGAATGATTGTAAATGGTGTGTTTTGTGTTTATGACTATTCGTGGGCCTTTTACTGGGATTCTATCTTAGAAGGGTCCTCTTTTGTTTTTTGGGTAATGTGAGTATCAAGGATGAGTACAAACTAAACATAAGGAGATGTGGCTGTGAGACGGAGTATCGCATTTCGAATTGGTGTATATGTAGGCGTGTTGGTACTGGTAATTTGCGCAGGGTTAGGCTACCTAGCCTATAACAGAGGTTCATCGGCAGTCATCAATCAGGTTGAACAAGCCCTAGTCATGCAGGCTGAAGAGGCCGCAGTATATGTACAAAGTCGGATTGATGCTGATTTGACCGTCTTGCAGACAATTGCTGCTCGGCCAGAGGTCGTGACTATGATCTGGGCCCTCCAAAGGCATGTCTTGGAGTTCGAAGTGGGCCGGCTTGACCAGTACATAACTATGGGTGTGGTGAAGCCTGATGGTAGCGCTCAGTACACCGACTGGACAACGGCCGAACTGGGAGATCGGGACTATGTGATCCGAGCCTTCAAGGGAGAGTCGGTGGTGTCGGATCCAATTATCAGCCGCGTTGATGGCTCCCTCGTTCTTATGTATGCAGTTCCCATCCTGGACGAAGACAAGATCGTGGGGGTCTTGATCGGTAGGACAGATGGTGCTTCCCTCAGCGAAATTACGGATAGGCTTGGCTTTGGCGCAAATGGATGGGCCAACATTATGGGGCAAGATGGAACAATCTACGCTTATCCCGATCGTACATACGTACTTGATCAACGGAACTATTTCACCGATACAGCTGAACTTGCCGAGGCCGGACAAGCAATACAGAAACTTGGTGTAGGCAATACTGGAGTTGTTAGGTATGACTATGCTGGAACTCCCGCCATATCAGCCTTTGCTCCCATACCTTCTACTGGTTGGATGATTGGGGTCGGGGCCTCCCAGAACGATGTTCTGAAAGATGTGTATTCGCTCCGCAACTTCATTCTGGCCATCACTGGTGTGCTTTTAGCTTTAGGCATTGCGGTTGCAGTATTCCTAGCCAGGCAAATAGCTCAGCCTCTACAAGCGGTGCAAGACGCTATTGAAGCAGCGGCAGAGGGAGACCTAACCCAAAGCGTAACAGCGAAATCCAATGACGAGATCGGTCGTGTGAGTAACGCCCTGAATCGAACCATGGAAAGCATTCGTGGTGTCTTGGGCCTAACGGCAGAAACCACGTCTCACCTTGCTGATACAAGCGAGCGACTAGCGGCGGCTTCGCAGCAGGTCAGTGCGTCCGTAGAAGAGGTAGCAAGTACTGCCAATGAGTTCTCTAGCACCCTTGATGCTATGAACACTAACGCCCAGGTTATGCAAGAAACCGTTCAAGGGGTATCACATCAGGCGGCTGATGGGTCCAATGCCATCCAGAACATCGTTCAGCAGATGACGGCCCTACGGGATAACACTCGTAGATTAGCCTCCGATGTCACCGATCTTGGCTCATTATCCAATGAGATTGGAAACATTGCCAACACGATTAGTGCCATAGCGGATCAGACCAATCTTCTGGCTCTAAACGCCGCCATCGAGGCTGCACGTGCTGGTGATCATGGTCGCGGTTTTGCTGTAGTTGCCGATGAGGTTCGCAAACTAGCTGAGCAGTCCTCTGCCGCTACCACCGACATCGAAGCGCTGATCGCCCAGATTCAAAGTGGAATTACTGCCACCGTTAAGGACATGGATGATGGTTCTGCTCAAACCGATGTGGCACTAGCTAGTGTCAATCAAAGCAGTGAGATTCTCAATAGCATTCTGTCAGCAGTCGGAGAGATTGCACAACAAGTCGAGCAGTTCACAGCAGGTCTGTCGCAGGTTAATAGTGGTGGGCATGAGATTGCCAGTGCTACCCAGCAACAAGCAGCTTCTATGGAAGAAGTGGCCACTGCAGCACAAGACTTGATGAATATGG